>CAZOTG010000295.1:0-3479 GCA_964582585.1 uncultured Chromatiaceae bacterium
CCCATGCTCGCTTACCACGTGGCCAAGGGGGCGGATCTCACCATCGGCGCCATCGAGGTACCGCTGGAACAGGCCAAGGCCTTCGGTGTGATGGCGGTGAACGATGATTGGCAGGTGACCGGCTTCGCCGAAAAACCCGACGACCCTCAGCCGGTCCCGGGTCGGGATGACGTGGCCCTGGCCTCCATGGGTATTTATATCTTCAATACCCTGTTTCTGTACGAGCAGCTTATCCGTGATTCCGACATCTCGGCATCCACCCATGATTTCGGCAAGGACATCATTCCGGACATCATCGATAAATACCGGGCGGTGGCCTATCCCTTCCGCGATGAAAAGGGCGATGAGGCCTATTGGCGCGATGTGGGTACGGTGGACGCCTTCTGGCAGGCGAACATGGAACTGGTGGGGGTGACCCCGGAATTGAATCTCTATGATCAGACCTGGCCGATCTGGACCTATCAGGCGCAGCTACCGCCGGCCAAGTTCGTGTTCGACGACGATAACCGCCGCGGCATGGCGGTGGACTCCATGGTGTCCGGCGGTTGCATCATCTCCGGGGCCGAGGTGCGGCATTCGCTGTTGTTCTCCAATGTAGTGCTCCATGCGGGATCGTCGCTGCACGACTGCGTTGTATTGCCCGACGTGGAGGTCGGCAAAAATTGCCGCTTGCGTAAGGTGGTGGTGGATAAATCCTGCCAGATTCCCGATGGCACGGTGATCGGCGAGAATCCAGAGCAGGACGCCGAGCGCTTCTACATATCGCCCGAGGGCGTGGTGTTGGTGATTCCGGAGATGTTGGGCGATCGCAGGCACTATGTCCGATAAAAAACGCTTACGCGTGGTGCTGTGCTGGCATATGCACCAGCCCGAGTATCGGGATCTCATCAATGGCGAATACCAACTCCCTTGGACCTATCTGCATGCCATAAAGGATTATGTGGATATGGCGGCGCACCTGGAGGGCGTGCCGGAGGCGCGGGCGGTGGTGAACTTCGCGCCGGTGTTGCTGGATCAGATCAACGATTACGCCAATCAACTTCACGGTTATCTCAACGACACCACGGCATTGCGCGATCCCCTGCTGGCGGCCTTGGATGAACCGGCGTTGCCGGTGCGCCGCGAGCAGCGTCTGGACCTGATGAAGGCGTGTCTGCGCGCCAATAAGGAACGATTGATCGATCCCTATCCCGCCTACAAGCGTTTGGCCGAAATAACGGAATGGTTGGACGACAAGCCCGACGCCATCATGTACATGGGCGAGCAGTTCCTCAGCGATCTGTTGGTGTGGTATCACCTGGCCTGGTTGGGGGAAAGCGTGCGGCGGCATGACGCCCGGGTGGAGCGTCTGATGGACAAAGGGACGGAGTTCTCCCTGCACGACAGGCGTGAGTTGTTGGAGGTCATTGCCGATTTGGTGCGCGGGGTCATACCGCGCTATCGCGCCTTGGCGGAGCGCGGGCAGGTGGAGTTGTCGGTGAATCCCTATGCCCATCCCATCGTGCCTTTACTGCTGGATTTAAGCAGTGCCCGACAGGCGCTGCCGGAGGAGCCTCTGCCGTTGCTGGCGAACTATCCCGATGGCGAGCAACGCGCCCACTGGCATATTCAACAGGGGCTGGCCACCTTCGAGCGCTGCTTCGGCTTCAAGCCCGCCGGTTGTTGGCCGTCAGAGGGCAGCGTCAGCGACGCCACACTGAGGGTGCTTGCCGAGGCCGGATTCCGTTGGACGGCGTCCGGCGGCAGTGTCTTGCACAACAGCCTCAAGGCGACGGGCGGCGTGACGGAGGCCACCCGGGAACAACGCGTTTACCGGCCCTATCGCATCGCCGATGGCGGCGACATCGCCTGTTTCTTTCGCGACGACGGCCTGTCCGACAAGATCGGATTCACCTATGCGACCTGGCACGGCGACGACGCGGTCAATAATTTTGTGCATCACCTCGAGACCATCGACGATGCCTGCAACGACGGAGGTGATTATGTGGTACCGATCATCTTGGACGGAGAGAACGCCTGGGAATACTATCCGAACAACGGCTATTATTTCCTGAGCGCCCTCTACGCCCGCCTGGCGGCGCACCCGCGCATCCAGTTGACCACTTTTTCCGATTACCTGCGTGACGGCGGACAAGTCGCGACAATACCGCGCTTGGTGGCGGGCAGTTGGGTCTACGGCACGTTTTCAACCTGGATAGGCGATAAGGACAAGAACCGCGCCTGGGATATCCTCGGCGATGCCAAGCATGCCTTCGACAAGGCCGTTGCTACGGGTTATCTGGTAGGTGACCATCACGAGGCGGCGGAGCGTCAGCTCGCGGTTTGCGAGGGTTCGGATTGGTTCTGGTGGTTCGGCGATTACAATCCCAGCGGTACGGTGCTCGATTTCGAGCGCCTGTTCCGTTTGCATTTGGCCAATCTCTATCACATGATGGGCGAAGAGCCGCCCGGTTATTTAGCGCAAACCATCAGCCAGGGCGGCGGCACACCTCAGCATGGAGGCACCATGCGGCCCGGACAGACAAGTTAAACGAATTGTGATGAATTCCTTAGCAACGCGCCGTGCGGGGATCCTGTTGCATCTTACCTCCCTGCCCGGCGCAGGAATGTGCGGCACCTTGGGGCCGGAGGCCTATCGCTTCGTGGATTTCCTGGCGGCCGCGGGGCAGAGCGTGTGGCAGTTCTTGCCGGTCGGTCCCACCCATGACGACGGTTCTCCCTACCAATGCCTGTCTTTGCATGCCGGCAATCCTCTGTATATCAGTGCGGAGCAGTTGGCGAGCGCCGGTTGGCTGGAGGGGTCGGTACAGCCGCCCAAGACCCCGGCGGAGCAGGGCGCTATGCTGGAGCGTGCCTATCTCGGTTTCTTACAGAGCGCGGGTGATGCTGACCGCCGCCATTTTTCCGAATTCATCACGGCGAACGGGCATTGGCTGGAAGACTACGCCTTGTATGTGGTGTTGCGAGAGGCGAACCACCATGCTACTTGGGTGGAGTGGCCGGCGGCCTTGCGCGATCGCGATCCCGCCGCCTTGCAGACGGCGCAGCACCAATATGAAGAGGGCTTGCAGCGAGTACGCTTCGAGCAGTTTGTGTTCTACCGGCAATGGCAGTCCTTAAAGGATCATGCCAACCGCCAGGGGATAGCCCTGTTCGGCGATCTGCCGATCTTCGTCGCTCACGACAGTGCCGACGTATGGGCGCAGCAGGATTATTTCCAACTGGATGACCGTGGCCAGCCCACGGTGGTTGCGGGGGTGCCGCCGGATTATTTTTCCGCCACCGGCCAGCGTTGGGGCAATCCCCATTACCGCTGGGACCGCATGCAGCAGGACGGTTTTCAGTGGTGGGTGGTGCGCTTCAAGACCCAGTTCCAGTTGTTCGACCTGGTACGCATCGACCATTTCCGCGGTTTCGAGTCCTATTGGGAGATCCCCGCGGATCACGATACCGCCATGGGCGGTCGTTGGGTGCAGGCG
>CAZOTG010000296.1:0-3477 GCA_964582585.1 uncultured Chromatiaceae bacterium
TCAGATCGATGGGCGCCCGCCGCGCCCCCTCCCCTTCACGCCAAGGCGGCGGCAGATACTGCCGGCGGCGATGTTACGCACCACGCATTCCACCGGCATCATGTCCAGACGCTTCACCAGCGACTGGTTATCCGACAACAGCTCTTCGAAGTGGGTGGGTATCCCCGCCTGCTCCAGCTTGGTCATGATGAAGGCATTGAACTTGTTGTTGACCGCGCCCTTGCGCGCCAGGCTTTCCTTCTTCTCGCCGTCGAAGGCGCTGGTATCGTCGCGAAAGTGCAACACCAGACGATCCCCATCGTCGGTTTCGTACACCGACTTGGCCTTACCCGAATAAAGTTCTTTCGTAATATGCATAATCTCAACTGATTATTTGCTTTTAACTCGAAAACCCTAATCTCGAAACTGCGTCAGAAGACTTCCCGCCATCCCAGCCCCGCATCCTGATCCGCCACCGCGATCCATTCCGTCTCGCAGCCCAGGGCGCCGGCCAGGGCCTCTCGCGCCAGCTCGGGCCGGTTGTTTTTTTCACTCAAGTGCGCCGCCACCACATGCTGCAGCCGGGTGCCGTCGAGGCGCCCCAGCAACTCCGCAGCCTGGCCGTTGTTCAAGTGGCCGTGGCGGCCGCCCACCCGCTGCTTGAGGGAGGGCGGATAATCACCCGCCGCCAACAGCGCCGGGTCGTGGTTGCATTCCAGCACCAAAGCGTCGCAGCCGTCCAGGCATTCGGCGATGTGGGGCGTGAGCGAGCCCACGTCGGTGAGCACCCCGAGCCGCCGCGCGCCGTCGCCGAACACGAGCTGGCTGGGTTCCCGCGCGTCGTGCGGCACGGGAAAGGGCATGGCCTCCACCTCGTCGAGGTCAAACGGCGCATGGCAATCGAACAAGCGGCACGTCGCCAATTTACCGAGACCGGCGGCCTGGGCCGTGCCCGGTGTCGCCCATACCTCGAGATCAAAATTCCGCGCCAAGGCCGCCACGCCGGCAACATGATCGCTGTGTTCGTGAGTTACCACCACCGCGGTCAGCTCCTCGGGACGCTTGCCCAGGGTCGCCAAGCGCATCTTCACCTGCGACATGGAGAATCCGCAATCCAACAACACCAGGCTGCGACCGACCTCGATCACCATACCGTTGCCGCGGCTGCCGCTGCCCAGTAGCGCAAAGCGCATATTTATTCCATTTTTTCCTTGATGCGGTCCAAGATGCGTTCGCCGATGGCGGTGGTCACCGGCCCGCCGCCGGGATGCTGTACCACGACCGCGACCTCACCGCTTTTATCCTGCACGGCGATGCGGTACTTCTCCTCGGGATCGCCGCCGTTGCTGCCGAACAGCCGGGCCATGAATCCCGCCTTGGCGTCTTCCTTGAAAGCGCTCCCCAAACGAATTTGATAGATGCCCTCGGAGCGGTTGCGGTCTTCCACCACGAAACCACCCTGGCCCAAGGCGATGCCGACCCGCCGCCAGGCATGATCGAAGTCTTCATTGAGTCTCAGGGTAGCCTTGCCCAGCTTGTCGGTGGTCACCTTCGCCTTCACCGCCGGTAGATCGCTTGCCGGTTGCACCGCTGTCCCCTCACTCGCCAAAAACGCGCGCAATTGATCCAGCAGCTCGGCCTCCATCATCGGGTCCGACGCGCGCGGCTGCCATTGGGGCTTGCCGTCCACCACCACCCGTTGCAGACCGAAATGGTTGACGGTCACCTCGCTGGTGTCGGCGACACGGCCCGCCTCGATCCGCACTTTGAATTTGTCTTGCTGGCCGGCTTTCAGCGCGGCGTCCAAATCGTTGCCGCCGGCCGCCTTCTCGTCTCCGCCATGCCATTCGGTCTCCAGGGTCCCGGCCTCCTCCTTTGAGAAACTAAAGCCCTTTTGCAGTAAGAAGTCCTTCACCCGCTGCTGTACCTGCTCCACCGCGCCCGGGACGACCAACCAGCGCATGGCACCTTGTTTCTCGATGTGGAGGACCGCCGGCGCCGGTGTGGTGTTTTCAGCAAGCTTCGGACCGGGGGTCGCGGCCACGTCCTGCGGCGGCGCCGCGCTCACCGCCGTTTGAGCTGGTTTCGCTGGCGGCAGATCGGGGATGGCGGTACTGCTATCCGTGGGCGGATTGACCAAATCCGGCGGCACCTCCAAGGGCGGCAGGGCCTTGCTGTTCTTATAGGCCTGGTCTTTTTTGCTGTTGCTGCACGCCGCAACGCCAAGCAGGCACAAGCCCGCCAAACCCACCGCAAGCAAACGGCGCAACCAGGGAGTCTTCATAGGGCGATCATCATCCGGTAATGCCGGCCTGTTTCATGGCCTGGCGAAGGGTGTCGTGATAACGTTCCGACAAGGGCGTCAACGGCAGGCGAATGCCCGGCGGAATCAGCCCCATTTCATACAAGGCCCATTTCACCGGGATGGGATTCGCCTCCAGGAACAGGGTCTCGTGCAGGCCGGCCAGACGGTCGTTAATGGCCGCTGCCTTGGCGCGGTCGCCGGCCACCGCCGCCACGCACATCTCGTGCATGCCGTTCGGCGCCACGTTGGCGGTGACCGAGATCACCCCCTTGGCGCCCAGCAACATGAGTTCCATGGCCGTGGCATCGTCGCCGCTGTAAAGATCCAAACGATCGTCGCAGCGCTCCAGGATCTCGCGTCCCCGGGCAAGATTGCCGGTGGCCTCCTTGATGCCGACGATGTTGGGGATGACGGACAGGCGCTCCACGGTCTCGGGCAACATGTCACAGGCGGTACGGCCGGGCACGTTGTACAGTATCTGGGGAATGGGCACCGCCTCCGCCACCATCTTGTGATGGCGGTACAAGCCTTCCTGGGTGGGCTTGTTGTAATAAGGCGTCACCAGCAGACATGCATCGGCGCCGCCTTCCATGGCGCAGCGGGTGAGGGCGATGGCTTCCTGGGTGGCATTGGAGCCGGTACCGGCGATGACGGGCACGCGGCCCTTGGCGAACTCCACCGCCTGGCGTATGACCTTGCAGTGTTCTTTTTCATCAAGGGTTGCCGATTCGCCGGTGGTACCCACCACCACGATGGCATCGCTGCCCTGCTCGATATGAAATTCAATAAGACGCGCCAGGCCTTCGGGATCGAGACTCTCGTCCGCGTGCATGGGCGTGACGAGGGCCACCATGCTGCCATGAAACATTGGAAAGCATCTCCTTAGGATCAACAAGCCGCATGGTACTTGCCGCTGCGCACCCTGACAAGGTGCCGGGGAACCCATATTCACTACCATGCCGGAAGGACGTATCATAGCAAAACATTACGCCGTCCGGGCCGATATAACAGTTATGGACCCCCGAACCGGGCGTTCGGGGTCAAGGAGGAGAATGAATGAGTAAGACCGCCGTGGGCAAGGCAGTACCCGATTTCGAACTCCCCGCCACGGGAGAAAAAAACATCCGCCTCTCCGAACTGAAAGGCAAAAACATCGTTCTCTATTTCTACACCAAGGACAACACCCCCGGCTG
>CAZOTG010000297.1:0-3460 GCA_964582585.1 uncultured Chromatiaceae bacterium
CTCAAGAGCCGATATCAATGCGTGAAAAAGATTCACCGGGTCGGAATCTTCTGCGGAAAGATTAATCCAGGCCGGCTTTATGTTGAGTTCTTCCAAATATGAAGCGGCGAGTGTCGATTTGCCCTGAGCAGCCTGTCCTAATATAAATATCAGTTGTTTATCGTTATTTTGGGTGAGCCGCTGAAATAAGCGAGGTCTTGAAATTACCGAGGATAATTTTGGCGGGCTGACTTTTAGCACGCTGATTAATCCTTTAATTTCATTATTGAATCCCAACCTGGTGTTTAAGAAATCAGTGATATAAACAGAAAAAGATCAAATTGCCGGGCACACCGCAATTAAAGGTTCATCCAAATCGTCAAAGAACCTTCGGCAAATAAAATATTAGTGCGGAAAAATTGGATTCAGATTCTAGGAAAAATTTACTAAATCAATATTAATTTAAATAGTTGCTGTCAAGGAATTTCCTGAATCATTCCCATGATCTCTTAAATATATAATATATTCAAATGGTTTCATTTTAAGCATGCTTAAAGAAACCGCCACGCTATTTTAACCTCATTTTAACCCTTTTAATCTATATGATAATTAATTTACACCACTTATTGTATTGACGGATAAAAAGGTCATCCCTAAATAATTCAAACCAAGGAATGCTGATGACAATTTTGATTCCGTTTCGCTATGGACGGCCCTGAATCTCAAAGCTGTACCTGTTGCGGTGAGTGTGTCAGGCTGCTGGAAGATCGCAGGGGGCCGGTCCCTTGGCTCCGCTTTTCACGTTTAGAGGGTGCCCATGCAGAGAAATAATGCAAGCAGACAGTCTCCAAATGAGATATCTTTTTATATTGTCGGGCACAAAAGGCTGGAAAATGAGCTGATCGCCTTTTATCTGAGTCGAAAAACCGGAAATGAATGTTTTGTATTGGATGATATTCATCATATCCCAAAGGGCAATTCGAAAAACAACAGCCGGGAGAGACTTATTTTCTGGGACTGCCGGAAAAAAAATCTGAAAAATCTTTTGACCGAGTTAAGGGCTTATAACACCTTTAAACCATCCGCAAACCATATTATTCTTTTTAATGTATCCAACGGCATGGCGCTGAATAAAAAATTGGTGGTAGAAGGAATCCGGGGTTTTTTTTACGAACATGATTCACTGGATCATTTTATGAAAGGGGTCGAGTCGGTTATAGAAGGAAAACTGTGGCTTTCCCGGGAGATGATGACCCGATGCATTTTTGAAGAAAGTGATACGCCGTCAAAGAGCACCACCGAGGATCTCACCGAAAGGCAAACCGAAATCCTCGCCCTGATCGCTGTGGGGGCCACCAATGAAGAAATTGCCGATAGGCTTTGTATCAGCCCTTATACGGTAAAATCCCACCTTTATAAAATCTTTAAAAAAATCAACGTCCCCAATCGTGTTCAGGCAACTCTCTGGGTTGCGAAAAATTTGTGACATCCAACCATTCCGTTGAATTTTAAAGATTAGGAGAATTCGCAAAATATGAGCCCCCTCCTTCTTAGAAGAGGAATTTAATGAAAGTGAAGCGGTTACCTATTATTTTTGTCTTCATCTTTCTTGTTTCTATTCTTTCTGTTTATTATGATCATCTCGATAATAGGAATTTTCAAGATGATTCTTTTATTGTTGATACTGTTGATTTAAATTTAGATTTTTCAACATGTGATACGTACCGAGTCTTTTTAAGTGCTCAATTTATTTTTATAATTATAATATATAAAAATTTATTCACGCCACATATTTTCACCTGTAAGTTTTTCACACGGCCTCCTCCTTAATAATCTTCAAGACTGAAGTTACACGACTTTAACATTTTTCAGACAAGACATAATACTTTAATTCCGCGAATAGAGCTTTGTTAGAGTGAGTAGATCGAACCGGTTTATGAACCATACGATTTTTAGATGAAGGAACTCTCTAAAATGTGCATGCATTCCTTATAAACAGGACAGCGTTAATGTGTTTTCAGAAGAAATCTCGAATAATCAGGCAGATTAAATTATTCAGCATAAGTTTTAACACCTAAATTATATAATCAAGAAAGTAGGAGGAAAAAGAATTGTGGAAAAAAAGATTTGTCACAACTGCTGGTATTACACTCCTGCTTCCGTCACCAATAGGTTTTTTGAAGATCATGTATTGCTTGAATGTTCGCCGTATTGCGATTTTTATAAAGATTTCCGTAATGTGAAGCCAGATGATACGTGCGACAATTGGGCAAGTAAGATATTAAAATTGATACACGTTGTTAAGATCCTATATTCGAGGTGATGGCAAGACAAGCAAAAATTGGATTTAAAGAAGGAAGATACGGTATGATTCGAAATTGCAACAATTGTGCTTTCTTTGCCAAAATTACGAATCGGCCATTGGAACCTTCAGTTGACACTTTAATTTGAAAGATAGGGAATGATCGTGAAAATTTGTCAAGATTGCCATCAATTTAAAAACCGCGCCAAGAAGTGGAATTATACACATGGTGCTATGGATCCCCTTCCATACATTGACGATATAATTATACTTCACAAGCATCTTTTTTTTAAAAGAAGAAGAGTAGATGGAGCAGGATGGACTTCATTTATTTTCCGATGTCTCAAGTGTGAACAATGGTGGGAACTGTTCATTTGGTTAGCGATCGGACAGCTTGATATTAAACCCCATTTTCCGGAATATCATTTAACGCTATAATAATTTCATGATGATTCTGGAGATCAAGATGCTGGGGATTAAAGTCATTAATGAAAAGTTTTATTAAACCTGACGGTTAAAAATCATTTGGGAATTGCAGTCTAAAGTTAAATAGAGAGGTGCCTCGATGCAACAAGATAGACTAAAAGACGAAATAAATTTGAGTTTGGCCAAAATGATCCCAGAAGGAAATTTAGAAGAACAATGTGCTAAAATCTCAAACTGGCTTAGGGGGCACTATCCTTTGGACGGCATTGGATTTTTTCTCAAGAAACCCGAAACAACACGGGCTCATTTTTTCACAGAAACAATTCCACCAAATATTATCCACAATTTGGAGGAAATGCTCCTCAGAATCAGCCAGACCGAAGCAGCGGAAAAGGCTGTCCTATTTTTTGCGCAAAAAGAGGAGCGATTTGTTGCGTTCAGCCCCCGGGAAAATCCCGGCACGCTGGAACCCATTGGACTAATTTTCCATTTGGGAGATCTGGGCGACTCCATGGGCACCCTTGTTCTGGTTTCAGATCCCGTAACAATCCAAGATCTTACATCCAAAAGACCGGAGGAATTCTCTTTTGTTCCTCTGATATCCAGCCTGCTCAATAACGCCTTATCCCATGAACAAAAAAACTCCAAAATACGCATGCTCAACCTGTACCAGACCGTCAGCTCATCATTGGCTTATATCGGCGACCTGCAGGAACTCCTGACCACCATTATCGGAATTGTGACATCTGAACT
>CAZOTG010000298.1:0-3449 GCA_964582585.1 uncultured Chromatiaceae bacterium
CCCGGAGCGGCGGCCGTATAATCGACGGTGTCACTCACATTTACGATCACTGTCTTGTTCCCCGTGGCGACATAGTTATCAATGGGATCGATTGGGACGGTGACGCTGGAGCTTCCCGTGGGAATGACCGCCGTGCCACTGAGCCCCGTGTAATCGCTGCCGGCCACGGCGGTACCACCCACGCTGTAAGCCACAGTAAGGTCGGCGGTGATCTCACCGAGTCGGGTAAAGGTGACGCTGCCGGATAGGCTCTCGGAAGGGGCGTTGATACCGGTGACGGTTACTTGCTGCGGAACGTCGTTATCCAGATTGCTGACCGAAACATCGGCGGGATCCAGGCCATTGTAGCTGCTGTCGCCGCTTACCGCGGGGGCAAGCTGAATTGTATAGGATACCGCCCCATCGGTTACCGCATCGTTCACCCCGGTCACGGTCACCATTTGGGGTTGATTCCAGTTCGCTTGATCGAAGACCAGACTTGCCGGCGAGACCGTCCCCTCGGCGGTATTGGTACTGGACAGATTGATGGTAACCGATGCCGATGGCGCATTGGCCAAGGCCACATTAAAAGTCGCCTGTCCGCCCGATTCGGTGGTAGTCAAACCCGAGGTGGGGCTAACGATAAATCCGGGGCTCGAAATGTTGCTCAAGAACACATCTACCGTACCGTAGTATGAGAAAGGGCGGTATACGTCCTCAGCTATATAAATATCGGAATACCCGTCTCCGTTGAGATCGCCTACCGTCCCCACGCCGGAATTACCCTGAGATGGACCCAACGATACCATTGGCGAAGATGCTATGCCGGTTGCTGAACCGAGGAAAATCATTTGCCTCGATGAAGATGTATAGGTAGGAGCGGCTACGATGACGTCACCGAAGCCGTCATTATTGATGTCTCCTGCGGCATTAACCTGGGTTCCCAGATAGGCGCCCGCGGAATTACTCTCGAACTGCCAATCGCTTTCCGTCGTTGCGCGGACGATGCCGTCCCCCGCCGCGGCTGCGACTAAACCCGTCGCCGAGCCGAAAAATACAAAGGCCGCTCCTTCATTCGATTGACCGTTGGTATAGTTTGGTGCCCCGACGATGATGTCGTCATAGGCGTCGCCATTGATTCGGCCGGCGTTGGCCACCGCGCTGCCGAACTTGGCGGAGGCAAAGTCGCTCTCCGCGGACCAGTCGGCATCACTGGGATGGGCCATCTTGTCGGCGAGCGCGTCATTGAATCCGGTCGACGAACCGTAGAAGGCATAGACCGCACCTTCACCACTTTGACCGTTGGTATAATTTGAAACACCGATGATGAGATCGCTGTAGGCATCACCGTTGACGTTCGCCATCGCCAAGCCGTCGCCAATCGCCGTATAACCGGAGACCACGTCGCTTTCGAACATCCAAGCCGAATCACTGAGCGTCGCCACACCGGAAACGCCGGGCAATGTACCCGAGGAATTCAGGAATACGAATACCCGCCCCTCAAAGGTTTGATCGACCGTGTAGCGAGACGCACCAATGGCGAGATCAACATAACCGTCACCGTTGAAATCGCCGGCCGCCAGCGCATCCCCGAAGAAGTCGCCGGAAATATCGCCACTGACTTTCCAATCCGCTGCGCTGGACTGAGTCGCCATACCGCTGGCACTACCATAAAAAACATAGACGGTACCGACACCAACCGTGGCGCTAACAGCGATATCCTCGCAACCATCGTGATTTATATCGCCCAAGCCGGCGACCCGTATACCGAAGTCGGCATTGTAGGTGCTATCGCTGATCGACAGATCCGCCGTCGATGAATAGCCCGACGACGAGCCATAATAGATTCTGACTATTCCATACCCTATGTCCCTCGAACCTACAATCAGGTCAGGGATACTGTCACAGTTGACATCGGCCGTAGCCACGCTGGCGCCGAATTTTCCTCCAGGCGGTACTACGGCCTGGTCGATTTGATCGTTATCCGTGTTGATCACGGATACATCCGCCCCATTCTTGCCGCTGTAATTGGGATCGCTGCTGACGGCCGGCGCGGTGATGATGCTATAGGATTGTTGACCATCGATTTGGGCATCGTCGAGACCGGCGACGATGACGGAAGCGATCTTGGCTCCGGTCGGCGTAAAGGTAACGGAGCTCGGCGATGGCACCCCCTCGGTCGGATCGCTGCTGGAGAGATTAATGGTGACGTCCGCGCTGGGAGCGGCGCCCAGCGTGATGGTAAACGAGTCCGTCCCACCGTCTTCGCTGGTCACCAGGCCGGAGGTTCGGGCAACGGTTATGGTGTAGCTGTCATCGTCTATGTTGGTCATAGCGATATCGCCGGGATCCACCCCGTTGAAATTAGAATCACTGCTGGAGAACGCCCCGGTCACTATGGAGTAGGCGATGTTACCGTCCGGCGTCGAGTCGTTGATCCCCGAGACAAAGATAGATTGAGGAACGTTCCAGTTACTGGAATTGAAGGTCAGCGAGGTAGTGAGGAGATTGCCCTCGGTGGTATCGCTGCTGGACAGTCCGAAGGTGACGCTGGCGCTGGGTTGGCTGGTAAGCGTCACGTTAAGCAGCTCGGAGCCGCCGGATTCAGCGGTTACGAAGCCGTTGGTGGCGGTGACCGCAATATCGGCCACATCGTTGTCATTATTGGTGATAGCCACGTCACTGGCGTCGAAGCCGGCGTACTTGGGATCCCCGCTGGTCGCGGGGGCGGTGACCGCCGCATAGGCGATGTTGCCGTCGATGATGTTGTCGTCGACCCCCGTGATCGTCACGGTTTGCGGTACATTCCAGTTGCCGCTATCGAAGCTAAGCGAAGCAGTACTAAGGGTACCTTCGCTGCTATCGCTGCTCGTCAGACCGATGGTGACGCCGGCCGTCGGCTGACTGTTCAGCCTTACTGAAAATATGTCGCTTCCTCCGACCTCGGTGGTCACCAGTCCCGAGGCGGGACTGACAATGATACCGGCGGTATCATCGTCGCTATTAACCAGAGAAACATCGCTGGGATTGACGTGATTGAATGCGGAATCGGCGCTGCTGGTCGAGGTGGTGACGATACTATAGGCAATATCATCATCGTCCACTAAATCATCCACACCGGTCACCGTCACGGTCTGCGGTGTACTCCAATCGCCACTGGTAAACGTAAGGGTCGAGGGCGACACAGTACCTTCTGTCGTGTCCGAGCTGTAGAGATTGAATGACACATCGGCGCTGGGTGCGCTGGTGAGCACTACGCTGAAAGTAGCCGTGCCGCCCGCCTCGGTGGTAGTCAGTCCGCTGGTTGGCGTGACGGATATATTGCCGCTGCCGCTGGTGTCATAGGTCAGATTGATGTCGGATAGGGTCGGCGTGGCGCTGCCGTCGGAAACCAGTATCACCTGATACTGGAACCACTGGTCGTTCAAACCGTCACGCAGGAAATCCGCCAGCGAATCACAAGTCACCGA
>CAZOTG010000299.1:0-3419 GCA_964582585.1 uncultured Chromatiaceae bacterium
TTTAATAAACCCAAGGCCGATAAAAAGCCCGAGGCCGCCACAACCCTGGAAGATGACACTAAACAGCCAGACAGTGCCGCGAGCAATGAAGCTGAAGCAGGCGGCGAGGTGGAAATGACTAGCTCGCCGGAGATCGGGCAAGAGACGGAAACAGAAACGGAAGCGGAAACAGATCTCGAAGTACAGGTAGAAGTAGAGACAAAGTCCGAGGCGGAAACAGAAGCCATGCCGGCTGCGGATGAAGCGGTTGCTCAACAAAGCGATATACCTGAGCCGGAGGCAGAGCAAGCCGACGACAAACCGACGAATACCGGCTCATTATCCGCCGCCGATGACACTGAGGAAGATCAGGGACTGTTGACCGATTTGGACTTGGCGGAATTGCTTGGCGATCAGCCGGCACAGCCGGCTTCGAACGACAAAACCGCCGACAACAAATAATTTATTACTTCATCATAATATATTAACAGGTTCGATCCAGGGATCGCCTTTTGCTCTTTAGATGGGATTGCTGTATATATCTGAACATCCATATCTAATAATAACTAACAATTTGGAGCAGTACGCCATGTCGGAACCACAAGAACGAGCTTTGGCTTCCGAAGAGACCGAAGGCCGCGTCAAGGAAACCTTCCCCATTGATATGGCACCTGAAGAATTCGCCGCGCGGGACGGTTATGGCTGGCTGGATTTCCCCTTTGCCCGTTATCGTTACCGCGACGCCAATTTGGACGAGTGGATCCAGGCCGTGAACAAGATCTTGCAATCGCCCGCCAAGTTGCGCGAGTGTCAGGCCAAGTACTTAACGCCGGCGGAAATGCGTTTGATCAATAAATATCTGCAGGAGGATGATGAGTCCCTCGACGACGATTGAGGCTTACCATCCCATGGGGCGTCAGCTGAGGCTGCCGGGTTCCTGAGAATCGTTTTCATTTTTTTATCCCTAAGATGTTCCTTTGCGAATGGGTCACCTAGTCCGGCCGCCGCCCGATAGAGTATCAGGGCCCTGGCCGGATCCTGCGGTACCCTGATGCCGCTTTGATAAAAACTCGCCAGGTCGCGCAGCGCCATGCTAAATCCCTGCGCGCGGGCATCACCTTGCGCGGCCTCCTGGCGAGGAGCGTAACTTTTTGTTCATCACGAAGTTTCTTCATTTAATGAATGCTTCCAGTGTGAATTTCCCGGGGCCTGCGGCTTGGCCTCTTTGGCATAAAGGGGTAGACTGGCCGGAATTTTTTATCGAGTAGGAAGGATATTTTAATGCAAGTGGCCAAAGACAAAGTGATCTCTATCGACTATACGCTGACAGACGCACAGGGCACGGAACTGGATACTTCCCGGGGCCGAGGCCCCTTCGCCTATATTCACGGCACCGGCAATATCATCCCCGGCCTGGAAGCGGCGCTGGAGGGCAAAACAGCAGGCGATCAAGTCAACGCGGTCATCCCGCCGGAAAAGGGTTATGGCGCGCGCGATGAAGGCCTGGTTCAGGAGCTTGCCCGTTCGCAATTCGATACCGAGGATGAAATCCAGGTGGGCATGCAGTTTCACGCCATGAGCGAGTCGGGACCGCGGGTGGTGACAGTGGTCGGCGTGAATGCGGACAACGTGACCATCGACGGCAATCATCCCCTCGCCGGCGTTACTCTGCATTTCGATGTCACCGTCAAGGAAATACGCGATGCAACCAGCGAAGAGCTGAGTCACGGCCATGTCCATGGTCCCGATGATCATCACCACTGATTCGGTAGCGGTTACTATTTCGTCATAGCGCGGCGCTGTTCTCGTCCGGCCATTCGGGGGAAGGATACGTTCGCAGAAGCAGCATTTGATAACGGCCGCGGTCAACGGGCTCGCGGCCAATCTCGATCTGCCCTTGGCGGGCATGTCTAAGGATTACGCCCTCTTTTCCCATCGTTTCACCTGCACGCGCCGTGCGGATAGGGCGGCCAGCGCCAGCAAGCTTATCGCAAAACCTCCGCCGCCTCCCCCACTACTGCTGGTGGTTTGATTTGCGGTATTGGTGGTGCTCCCGAAGCCCCCGGAATATAAGCTGCTGATGCCGTTTTTATCGTCCGTCTGTAAGGTTTCGATTCCACTGGTATGAGAATTCATGATCGCGGTGACGGTCTGCCCCGCCTCGTCGGGATGGTCTAGGCCCAGGGCATGGCCGAGTTCATGAAGTATGACCCGGCGAAAGTCCTGAACGTTCTGTCGTAGCGGTCCTGAGTAGATTTGCCAGTTTCGCGACTTGTCCAAGACGATATCGGCTTCGCTGAGATACCAAGTGCCGCCGATCTTGTGATACCAGCGTTGGGTGATGGCGAGGGCGTCACCGAATGGCTGGTGATCGCAGGCAAGTGTGCCCCAGCCACCACTGTTGTTACCGTCTGCGCCGCAAGTCGCTGCGGTGTTGGTGCCCAGTTGATATTGCAGGGACGTATTTACATTATTCCAATCCTCCATGGCCGATTCGGCACTAAGGTCATAGTCTCCGCCAAAATTGAAGATGAAGGCTTGTTGAGGAATATTCCAGATGATGGCTTGGCCGGAGTCCTGGTTGGATATAATCTGGTCGGACGTAGTAGCAGTGGTGAAGGCAAAGCCGGAGGCCAGGGCGGGCAGGCCCAGCAACGCGGCGGCGGGGAATAAGCGCTGCAGCCGGTTCACGGTGAGCTTTCCCCCGCAGCCGGCAAAAGTGCTTTTATCCGTTGTAGAAAGCTATCCAGACTAGGCGCAGTGCGCGTTATCGAACTCAAGGAACGCGAGAGTTCGGCCTTCAACGCGATATCGTCACGCACCACCACTTGCCGCCCTTGGGCATCCGTCAAGACCCGAAATACCCCCTGGTTGATGCCCACAACCGGGAAAAAGTCGCGATGGTTGCCGCGGATGAAGACGACGTAGCGCTGCCCGGCCTGAAATTGTGGTATGCCGGGATAGTTCTGGGCGAAGCGTCCCACTACGCCGCCTGGAACCTGCAGCGTGTATTTCTGTGTGGGGATCTGCCCCTTTATTATTTGCAGTTCGATGAAGCTGACAAAGGACAAGATGTTTTGATCCAGCCCGTTGTCGGCGAATTCGCTGTGCACATCTTGAACGGTCCCCACCATGACCGTATCGGCACGCTGTACCAATTCGTCGAAGGAACGCGGCACCACGGTCAGGCTGTGGGCGGGCGTGGCCAGCAGCACCGACAACAATAAGGCACACAGCAATGAGAGGCGTGTTCTCACGGGATGGAAAGAAAGGGTGACGGAATGATTAGCCATAACGGTATAAGCGTAGACTATTTTAACTTAATACTGCATGAATTAACTATCTTAATGATTTAATAAGAGGAAATGCGAGTCTCGGAAGGGTGGCGTTATGTTAGAGCGTTGCCATGGAGGCCCAGTTAAATAACTTCGTCATACTGT
>CAZOTG010000300.1:0-3419 GCA_964582585.1 uncultured Chromatiaceae bacterium
CGTAAATAAATGCCAATTGCTCAGATTTTGTTTTCCTCGCGGTAAAGCGACGGCGCTATGTCAGCCGTATTTACCATGCAATATTTTTATGGATAGCGGCCGCCCCGAATTCCGCTTGATTTGGGGGTAGTCGGCCTGGTCAGGGCCGGTATATTAGCGTGTCACGGCCCTTTGTGCCAGCTGCGCAACCCGCTGGTTGCCGCCTCCAGTCAGTGACTTGGCTTGAAATAGATACCGAATTCATGCCACTACGCCCTTGCTCAATTGGAGCAGGTAGGCGAAAATTACCCGTTCAGGTGGATGGGATGTCCTGGGCAGCGGCCGGTACAGGCCTTTCGGGGATGCCGCAAGCAGCGAACGATATGAAAATTGCGCACGACCGGGGGTCGGGGCGGGCTTCATCATCTCTGCAGCAAGCTAACGAATTCATTCGCCCGTGGCGCAGGTGCCGCGGGCGATTAAGGTTTACCTACTGGTTTATAAGGTTTTTGGTACTTTACTTAGGAGAAATACATGCCTTCGCGTCGAGAGCTAGCTAATGCCATCCGTGCCCTGAGCATGGATGCGGTCCAAAAGGCCAATTCCGGCCACCCCGGGGCCCCCATGGGAATGGCGGACATCGCCGAGGTGCTATGGAACGACTTCATGCACCATAACCCGGCCAACCCCAAGTGGCCCAACCGCGACCGTTTCGTGCTGTCCAACGGCCACGGTTCGATGTTGATCTATTCCCTGCTGCACCTGACAGGCTATGACCTGGGCATCGAGGACATCAAGCAATTCCGTCAGCTGCATTCCCGTACACCCGGCCATCCCGAATACGGGTACACCCCCGGGGTGGAGACCACCACCGGCCCCCTGGGGCAGGGCATCACCAATGGGGTGGGCATGGCCATCGCCGAGAAGGTGCTGGCAGGCCAGTTCAACCGCGACGAGCATAAGGTCGTCGACCACTATACCTATGTGTTCATGGGTGACGGCTGCATGATGGAAGGCATCTCCCACGAGGCCTGCTCCCTGGCCGGTACTCTGGGCCTGGGCAAGCTCATTGCCTTCTGGGACGACAACGGCATCTCCATCGACGGCCATGTGGAGGGCTGGTTTACCGACGATACCCCCAAGCGCTTCGAGGCCTATGGCTGGCATGTGGTGCGCGACGTGGACGGCCACGACCCCGAGGCCGTGAAGAAGGCCATCCAGGAGGCCCGTTCGGTCAACGACAAGCCCAGCATGATTTGTACCAAGACCGTGATCGGTTGGGGCGCCCCCAACCTATGTGGCAGCCACGATTGCCACGGTTCGGCCCTGGGCGAGGAAGAGGTAGCCGCGACCCGTGAAAACCTGGGTTGGAAGTATCCGCCCTTCGTGGTCCCCGACGAGATCTATGCTGGCTGGAACGCCCGCGATAAGGGTGCCGAGGCCGAGTCCGCCTGGACCGAGAAGTTCGCCAAGTACAAGGCGGCACACCCCGCCCTGGCCGCGGAATTCGAACGCCGCGTCATCAAGAATGAATTGCCCGGAGACTGGGCCGCCAAGGCCAAGGACTTCGTCGCCGCGGTGAACGCCAAGGCCGAGAAGATTGCCACCCGCAAGGCCTCGCAGAACGCTATCAATGGTTTTGCCCCGGTGTTGCCGGAATTGATCGGTGGTTCCGCCGACTTGGCCGGTTCCAATTTGACGCTGTGGAAAGACGCCAAGGGCATCAGCAATACCGTGTCCGACGGCAACTACATCTATTACGGTGTACGGGAATTCGCTATGTCCGCCATCATGAATGGCATCGCCCTGCACGGTGGTTTCATCCCTTACGGCGGCACCTTCCTGGTGTTCTCCGACTACGCCCGCAACGCAGTGCGCATGTCGGCGCTGATGAAGCAGCGTATCATCTACGTCTATACTCACGACTCCATCGGTCTGGGCGAGGACGGTCCCACCCACCAACCCATCGAGCATGTCGCCAGCCTGCGCCTCATCCCCAACATGCAGCTGTGGCGTCCCTGTGATGCAGTGGAATCTGCGGTGTCCTGGCAGGCGGCCGTGGAACGCAATGATGGTCCGAGCTGCCTGGTGTTCTCGCGACAGGGCCTGGCCCATATGCCGCGCAGCGATGAGCAGATCGCCGCCATCCGCCGTGGCGGCTACACCCTGGCGGACTGCCAGGGTACGCCCCAGGCCATCGTCATCGCCACCGGCTCCGAGGTGGAGATCGCAGTGGCCGCGGCCAAGACCCTGGCCGAAGGCGGCGTGAAGGTGCGCGTGGTTTCCATGCCCTGTACCAATGTGTTCGATGCCCAGGACGCCGCCTACAAGGAATCGGTGCTGCCCAAGGCGGTTACGGCGCGGGTGGCCATCGAGGCGGGGGTCAGCGAATACTGGAGTCGTTTCGTGGGCGACCAGGGCAAGGTCATCGGCATCGACCGCTTCGGCGAGTCCGCCCCCATCGCCGCCCTGTACAAGGAATTCGGTTTCACCGCGGAGAACGTGGTCAAGGCGGTGCGGGAGCAGCTGTAAGAATTTTATTAACCATGGAGAACATGGAGACAAAAAATTTGTTCTTCTTCGTGTCCTTCGCGGACTCCGTGGCGAATGGTTTGATTTTTTAGAGTAACTATTAGGAGAGAGACATGGCAATCAAAGTCGGTATTAATGGTTTCGGCCGTATCGGAAGGATGGCGTTTCGCGCGGTCGCGCAGGACTTCAAGGATATCGAGATCGTCGGGATCAACGATCTGTTGGAACCGGATTATCTGGCCTATATGTTGAAGCACGATTCCGTGCACGGCCGTTTCAAGGGTGAGGTCTCCGTGGACAACAACACCCTCATCGTCAACGGCAAGAAGATTCGTCTTACCGCCGAGCGCGATCCCGCCAACCTGAAGTGGAACGAAGTGGGCGCCGACATCGTCATCGAGTCCACCGGTCTGTTTCTGACCAAGGAAACCTGCCAGAAGCATCTCGATGCGGGTGCCAAGAAGGTGGTGCAGAGCGCCCCCTCCAAGGACGATACTCCGATGTTCGTCTACGGCGTCAACCATGACAGTTACGCCGGCCAGGCCATTGTTTCCGCCGCTTCCTGCACCACCAACTGCCTGGCGCCGGTGGCCAAGGTGCTGAACGACAAGTTCGGCATCAAACGTGGTCTGATGACCACCGTGCATGCCGCCACCGCCACCCAGAAGACGGTGGACGGTCCTTCCATGAAGGATTGGCGCGGCGGCCGCGGTATCCTCGAGAACATCATCCCTTCCTCCACCGGTGCCGCCAAGGCGGTGGGTGTGGTGTTGCCGGAACTCAATGGCAAGCTCACCGGCATGGCCTTCCGCGTACCGACCTCCGACGTGTCCGTGGTGGATCTCACCGTGGAATTGAACAGCGCAACCACCTACAAGGATATCTGCGCCGCCATGAAGGCCGCCTCG
>CAZOTG010000301.1:0-3397 GCA_964582585.1 uncultured Chromatiaceae bacterium
TGGTGCGCAACTCGCTGCTGCTGATCGACTTCATCGTCGATTACCGGGCGCGCGGCGTCAGCCTCGAGGAGGCGGTGATCGAGGCCGGCGCGGTGCGCTTCCGTCCGATCGTGCTGACCGCGCTCGCCATCATCCTGGGCTCGGCCGTCATGGTGACCGACCCGGTCTTCGGGGGACTGGCGGTGTCCTTAATTTTCGGCACCTTTGCTTCGACCGTGCTGACACTGGTCGTGATCCCGCTGCTGTATTATCTGTGGGAGCGCCGCCTGCTGGCGCGTCAAACCGAGACCGTTTAACCCCAGTGCGCGCCGGCCAGCGCCGGGTAAGCGGCCGTGCTGAGTACGGCAGTCGATTGAAGTCAAGAGCGGTCATTCGCCCCGAAGTCGGTATCCGGTCGGACTCACGGACGACCCTCAGCTGTGCGCGAGGCAGGCGAGTGCCGCGATCGCAACAGCGAGTCCGAAACCCTTTCGCAGCGTCAACGCCTCGCGCAGGAAGACGAAACCGAGTCCGGAGCTGACGACGAAGCCCATCTGCGCGACCGGCACCAGCACGCTCGCCTCGCCCTGCGCCAGCCCCGCGAGCAGCATAGACAGCCCGAACAGCAGCAGCACCGCGGCGGTGGCAGGATAGCGCCACGCACCAGGCGGCGGATGGAATCCGCGGTCGCGCACCAGCGCGAACAGCGTTGCCAGCGGCAAAAACACGCTGGCCTGACCGGTAAGGATCGTGGCCGGGCTGCCGCCGGCGATGGCGGCGAGTTTGTAGACGAAGTTCACCATGCCCATCGCTGCGGTCGCGACGAGGGCGTGCAGGAGTGCCGATCTCGTGATGCGCGGCGCCGAGTTCGACCCGCCCGCAAGCAGCAGCCACACCGCCGCGAGTGAAGCCGCGATGCCCGCGAGCTTCCAGTCCGTCAGGCGTTCGTCCAGCAGCCACACGGCGAGCGCCACCGTGAGCGCGAAGTTCAGGCGGAAAACGGGCGCGACGATGCTGACCGCGCCGCTCGCGAGGCTGCGCGCGAAGTTGTACAGCGCGACGAACATCAGCACGCCGGCCGCCATGCCCCAGGCGAAGGGCATGCCCAGGACGAGCGTGCCGGTCGCGAGGCCGTATAGAACGATGCACGGGGCGAAAAACAGGGCCTGCAGCGCCAGAAAGTGATGCGCCTGTACCCTGTTTGCGGCGGCGCGCTTGTAGACCCAGTCCGCCAGTCCATAGAGCACCATGGCGCCCAGCGCCAATCCCATGCCTTCAGCCATGCTGACCCCACGATGCATCGATTTCTGGCGGCAGTTCTATGGCTGTCTATTCCGGCAGTCGGTAGCCGCGCTCGCGGAACAGGCGCAGGCAGGCATCTGCGACAGCCGGGTCGTATGCGCTGCCGCGCCCGCGTTCGATTTCGGCCAGCGCCTTGTCAATACCCAAGCCAGGACGGTAGGGCCGGTGCGAAGACATCGCTTCCATCACGTCGGCCACCGCCATGATGCGCGCCTCGAGCAGGATCGCCTCGCCCTTCAGACCCTGCGGATAGCCGCTGCCGTCCATGCGCTCGTGGTGCTGCAGCGCGACTTCGGCCACCGGCCAGGGAAACTCGACGTCCTTGAGCACCTCATAGCTCGATTGCGGGTGCCCTTGAATCAGCTGGAATTCGATCGGCGTGAGCTTGCCGGGCTTGGACAGTATCTCCGACGGAACGGTCATTTTTCCGACATCGTGCAAATGGCCCGCGACGCGCAGGCCTTCGATGCGTTGTTCGTTGAATCCCAGCTCGGCGCCGATCGCGGCGGCGATTTCGCCTACGCGCCGCTCGTGGCCGGCAGTGTACGGGTCGCGCATCTCGCTCAAGGTCGTGGCCACGTCCACCGTGCGCATCAATGCGGTTTGGAGTTGCTTCACATAACGCCCGATCTGTTCCTCGGCGCGTTTTTTCTCCGAGATGTCCTGCGCCAAGCCGATAATCGCGGGCCGGCCTGCGTGTATCGCACGCGTGCCGTGCATGCCGACGTCGATCATCGTCCCGTCCTTGCGCAGTCCTGCGAAATTGAAGCTGCTGCTTGCAAGCTCGCCTTCGATATGCCCGCGCATGCGCGTAGCAACCATGTTGCGGTCTTCCTCCGCAACCACCGATTCGTGCCCTTGGGCTATCATTTCCTCGGCGGAGCCGTAGCCGAAGATTTCGGCGAAGCGGGGATTCACGTAGACGAACTTGCCTTCCTGGATGATGCAGATGCCGGCGATTGACTGATCGACCAGGCCGCGAAACCGCGCTTCCGATTCGACGAGTTCCCGCGCAGCTTCCTTGCGCTGCGTGACGTCACGGAATATGCCCAACAGGCAATCCCTGCCGCCGAGGCGCATTGGCGCAGCTTTGATATCTGCGTAAAACACCGACCCGTCCTTGCGCAGCATCGGAATTTCCGCGGCAGTCTGGGCCGCACCGTGCAGCAGGCTTTCGAACGGCGCTATCGCGCGCGGCAGATCCTGTTTCGGGTGGATATCCGAGACGGCAATGCGCAGGATCTCTTCGCGCGTGTAACCGAGCATGCCGCAGATGGCCGCGTTGGCGGCCAGAAACATTCTGGTTTCCGCGTCCGCAACCAGAATGCCGTCGACCGCCGCGTCGAATATCGCGCGCAGTTGATGTTCCGACTCGCGCAGGGCGTCCTGTGCGCGTTTGCGGTCGGTGATATCGCGTGCGGAATTGAATAACACGGGCTTGCCGTCGAGTTCGAGACCGTGCCCGGTGATTTCTACATCGAAAAAGCTGCCATCCCTGCGCCGATGGCGCGTCTCAAGTACCGAACCGTCTTGTTTCGCGATCTGCTCGGCAATAAGTTGCTTCAATTCCTGCGCGGACCACTGGACATCCCACAGCGACACGTTGGCTCCGATCAGTTCCTCACGCGAATACCCGAGCATCGCCGCAAATGAATCGCTGATCTCCAGCACGTTTCCGTCGCTGTCGAGAATATGTATGCCATCGCTGGAATTGCGCAGAAAAACCCAGTTGCGGTAGCTCTCGTGCGCCAGCGCGTCTTCGGCCAGCTTGCGCTCGGTAATATCCTGCACGGTGCCGATGTAGCGCCGTTTCGTGCCGTCCCCGGTGAGCTGTGAATGCGCCCGTGCGTGCACCCAGCGAATCCCCGCGTCGGTCACGATCCGATACTTGATGTCGTAGAGATCGCCTTTGAGCGCTTCCTGCCATGCTCGTTCCACGCGGCCGCGATCGTCCGGGTGGATGTGCTCGAGTAATGTTTCGTAATCGACGGGCGTTCCTGCGGGCACTCCGAAAATGCGGTAGGTTTGCGCCGACCAGTGCATCCGGTTCGCTTCGGGATCGCGCACCCAACTGCCGATTTGCGCAATCGACTGCGCCTCGTTGAGGTCCGCCTCA
>CAZOTG010000302.1:0-3395 GCA_964582585.1 uncultured Chromatiaceae bacterium
AAATAAGCGATGGAGCCGGGCTTGATGTCCACGGCCACCTTCTTAATAAATTCCTCTTTCTCTATCCCCTGATAATTGAAGTAGAATGCATCCTGACCTGACATAAATCCAACCAAGAAATATTTCCCAGGCTCGAGGTTTTCAAAGAAGAAATTGCCATTGACATAGATATGACCCTTGGGTGGTGACTTAAAAGGAGGCGCATAGACCACACCCACCTTATACAACATCACATTGGTGATATGGCCTTGGGGAAGCGTGATATTGCCGTAAGCCGCCGCGGCCTCTGAATTCGCAGCCGGCTTGATCGGCGCCACTCCCGAACAACCCGCCATCATTACCACGGCCATTGCGATGACCAGCATTGTCAATCTCTGTTTCATTTCGCTTTCGTCACCTTCCATCGCTGCTTTTCGCTCTTAACGGCATCATCCCCGATTTCTAAAATCCTTTCCGCGGCAAATTCAAGCCCGCATGGCTCGCTATCCCCCTCGAAATCCGGTGCAATGCGCCGCGCTTACGCACCCTACATTTCTTTTATAACCCCTCGCAGGGCGGAACCCGCCAGGGTTTCCGCCGCATGGTGGCAATACCATCCACCTCCGGCGGAACGCGCTGCGCGCTTTCGCCCTACATTGATTGAAACCTACGTAGGGCGCAATAACCGAAGGGCATTGCGCCGTATGCGTCACATCAATATCTGGTGCAATGCGCTGCGCTTATTGCACCCTACGCATCAATTCCCCCTTGGAGGACCCCCCTTTCAGCGCTCCACCTCTTCCCGCAGCACCGTCGCATCCCGCAAGGTCTCGGCGACCTCCGGCAGGATGCCCTTCTCGATGTAGATGGGCCGCACCTGCTCCCGCAGTCCAGGCAGTTTGTAGCGAAAGACCGAGGCGCCGCAGATACATATCAATCCTCCACCCATCAAGGTCAACGGGGCCCCTATCATGCCGGCGACGGCGCCCGCCAGCAGACTACCGAAGGTCGCCATGCCCATGAATGCCGTAAGATAGAGCGCCATCACCCGTCCGCGCATCTCTTCGCGCACCAGGGTCTGGATGAGGGTGTTGCTGGCGGCCAGGTGGACCATGAATCCGATCCCCATGGTAACCATCAGCAGCAGCGACAGCGGGAACCACCGGGACAGGCCCACGCCCACCAGGCTGATACCGAAGGTGGCGACTGCGAGCGGGATCAGGCGCCCGAGACCCAGTACCGTACTGCGTGAGGCGAGATACAAGGCGCCGATCAGCGCCCCGGCGCCCATGCCCGCCATGAGAAAGCCCAGGGTATGCGCCCCGCCATGCAATGTCTGCGACGCGATTACCGGCATCAGTACCCGGTACGGCATCCCTGCCAGACCCAGTAGGGCGAGCAATAGCAGGATCGCCCGGATCGGCGCGAAGCCGAAGGCGTGACGCAGCCCATCGTGGAGATCGTGAAGCACCCGCTTGCCCTTGGCGGCGCGCGGGTGCAGCGCCACTTGCATGACCAGCAGCGATGCGATCACGGCAAGATAGCTCACGCCGTCAGCGAAGAAACACCAGCCCTCGCCCACCCACGCGATGAGCAGCCCCGCGATAGTCGGACCGATAAGACGCGCCCCGTTGACCATCGATGAATTGAGCGCCACCGCATTGGGTAGATCGGCGCGGTCCTCGATGAGATCGATCAGCAACGACTGGCGAACGGGCATGTCGAAGGCGTTGATCACGCCCAGCAAGAGCTGCAACGCGAAGATTTCCCAGATCGTGATGGTCCCCGAAAGTACTAATGCGGCCAGCGTGAATGCCTGCAGCATCGCCAGGACCTGGGTCGTCACCAGCAGGCGGTGACGGTTGAGGCGGTCCACCCAAACGCCGGCCACGGGCGCGAACAGAAAGGTAGGCACCTGCCCGGCGAAGCCCAGCAGACCCAGCATCTCCACGGACTGCGTGAGCCGCCACAGCAGCCAGGTCGCCGCGAGACGGGTCATCCAGGTCCCGACCAGGGAGATGCTCTGACCGATGAAGAACAGCCGGTAGTTGCGATGGCGCAGCGCCCGCAGCATCGCCGGCAGCGCGCGACCTCTCAAAATATTCATGGATCTCATTCGAAAACCGCGATTGAAACGTTATTGTGATCCATCCAGGGTTTCATATAAAGGAAATCCCGGGGTGGATTGAACCAACCAAGAAAATACGCCGGCATTCCGGGCCAGGCCCGGAATGCCGAATTACCCGAAGCTTGCCCTATAATGAAAATACCATTATCCAACCAAAGCCGACCGCATGGAAAAAGAAACCATCAAAGGAGACTGGGCCGCCCGCGGCTTCAGCTGCGACATCTGGACGGACCCGCCCGGCCAGGTCTGGGAAGACTATGTGCACGACACAGACGAACTGCTGATGCTGATTGACGGCGAAATCGAAGTGCGCTTTGGCGGAAAGGTGTTACGCCCTGCCATCGGCGAGGAAATATTCATACCCGCCAACGCAGCACATACCGTCATCAACGTTGGCGCCGTCACCAATCACTGGTTTTACGGCTACAAACGCTGACAGGGCAATGCGCAGAATCCACTGGAATCAATCCTTCTTTAATTTCCCATCCAGCATGGCCTTGAGATCGGCAAACGGATTAAACGTAGCGCTCGTGCTCTTGCCGCCGCCGGTGGCGGCATTACCTCGCTGCGCCTCCAATTGCCGCTGGTGTTCGTTGTCATGGCAATACAGGCACAATAATTCCCAGTTACTGCCATCGGCCGGATTATTGTCGTGATTGTGGTCGCGATGATGCACGGTCAATTCATGCATATTCTTGCGCGCGAACTCGCGACCGCAGCGGCCGCAAACCGGTGGATAAAGCTTCAGCGCCTGCTCGCGGTAGCCCTGTTCCCGCAACTCACGGGCGCGCCGCGATTCGGCCACCACCTGATGCAACTTGTCGTCATCCGATTCCGCCACGCCGACTCCCACATCGCCGGATAAACAAGAGCTATTAATTCGTCATTCAGAGCGTAGCGCAGCGGTGATCCGGAATCCAGGAACATCAATCGGCGCAAGACCACCGCATCGTTCGCAACTGCGTGAATCGCGGTCAGGCTTCGTCATCCCCCATGAGAAAGCGTGCTCAAGTCGTCCCCCGATCTCCATTTACATATATATAAATTTTTCAATGCATTACGGGGATAGGCCCCGCGTCCGGCAGATAAAGTAATTGTACTCAAAGACGTTAAACTCGATGACCAGAAGAGTTTATCTATGCGATATATATTGCTCATCCTGCTGTGCGTTAACGTTTCCGGTGCCCTGGCGTCCGACGCTGTGCCGATATTCGTCCTGCACGCGTACAGCCAGGAGTACCCCTGGACTCAAGGCCAGCATCAAGGCTTTGTCAAGGCGTTGAAAGCC
>CAZOTG010000303.1:0-3386 GCA_964582585.1 uncultured Chromatiaceae bacterium
TTGAATTGGGCAAGTATTATTTAGGGGCTTTTCAAATGGGAGATTCCCACGATGTCTGATCGATCAAAAAATTCGCCGACTAAACTATCTCGACGTTCAGTGCTGCTGCAGGGGGCAGTGTGTGCCGCGGGTGTCGCTACAATCCTCGTCACGAACGTAGATTCTGCAAAGGCAGCCAAGTTGCCGCAAAAATCGGTTGGATATCAGCCAACGCCCAAAGGCGATCGTGAATGCAGCAACTGCAAACTATTTGTGGCGCCGGATGCATGCCAGAAAGTGGCCGGCAAAATTAGTCCACACGGGTATTGCCTGCTTTATCAAAAAGCCTAAAGGAAAGACCGAGCTGCTTGCAGGCAGCGTACCCTCGGCTGCGACTTGCACCTTTCAGACAGAAGGAGGCGGACCCTAGCCGGGGGCTGCTGCCTGCTTCTTAGACGCAATAATGTTGCGGTCTCCAATATCGTCGGCCTTTCCCATACGATCACGCCAAATATCAAAGCGTCCTTGAGCTCCTACTTCGACGCCTATAAGGAAGCTAATGCCCTTCGACTTGAAAGGGCAGCCGATCAATAAGTTTTGCATCTAACCCGGTCAACGGCATCGCGAGTGTGCTGGTGAATGTGGGCTTCCGGCTCGAAGCTGAAATCGCCCAATTTCCATCTGGGTTCTACATTTCCCTTTCGATCCATAGGAGATTATCCGCATTTTTAGGCCCATTTTGCAGTTTGAGCTATATCAATCCATTGCATGCCCAAATTGAAATACTAAATAAATAAAACTCAATTCGTGCCGTTCCATGCGTATTCTGCTTTTTGAGGATCATTATCGACTGGCCGAGTCGATCATCACAGGCTTGGCGAAGTTTGGATTCGGCGTAGACGCATTTTCGACAGCGGCCGACGGAACTAGTGCCATTAAGTCGATGAACTATGACGCGATCGTCCTCGATCTCGGATTGCCAGATCGCGACGGCCTCGAAGTCTTGCGAGAATTGCGGCAAAGCAGCTCGGTAGCGCCGATCCTCATCCTGACCGCACGCGATAGCATTGAAGATCGCGTGATAGGACTTAATGCTGGCGCCGACGACTACGTCACCAAACCGTTCGCGATGGTCGAGCTAGCAGCTCGCTTAAGGGCCCTCCTGCGGCGTCCCAGCCACTCAACCGCCAATGCTCTAACGATTGGCAATTTGCGCCTCGACGTTAGCGCTCGGCAAGTTACTGTGAATGGCTCGACCTTGCACTTCTCGGCACGCGAAATTGAAGCGCTGGAAATGCTGATGCGTCGCGAAGGCTTGGTGATTTCTAAAAACAGCTTGGAAGATGGTCTTTATGGCATGCACAGGAATGTGAGTCTTAACAGTATCGAGGTTTTAATTTCCCGATTGCGTCGCCGCTTGAGGGAGACGAAAGCTGCCTGCACGATCCACACGCTGCACGGCATTGGGTATTTGCTGAAGGAAGACATGCCTTGAGGCCATATTCCCTGCTGCTGCGGATAACGGTTGTGCTGACGGTCATGATGGTGGCTGCTGGTATTTGCGCTTTTGGTTGGCTGTATCTCAAGACGAAATGGGTAGATGCCAGCTTACGTCAGGAGACGCTGCTTGATCAGGCCCGCGTGATCGCCAGCTATCTGATCGTGAATGAAAACGGCTTGGTCGAGCTTAAGCTGCCGCCGCGCTTGGCGGAAGCCTATACCAGCCCAGAAAGTTCCTATCGTTACGCGGTGCGCGACGCGAACGGCCAATTTCTTTTTGATGCAGAACCGGCAGTTGGGCCGCTGCCGGTCCTTTCAAAGAAAAAATACAAGGTTTACAACTACGACCCCGACGGAACCGGCCCGCTTAATATTTCTGGTGCGGCCTTACAAAAAATCGTCGGCCACCGAACGTTTTTCGTTCAGGTGGAACAGCAATCGCGCAGTTCCGACTACCTCGAAACTGCAGTGATCGACGAATTCCTGACTGACGGCGGTTGGCTCGGAGTCCTGTTCATGCTCTTATTGCTGGGCGCTAGTATCTGGATCGTCAAATACGCTTTAGCGCCGCTAAACCGAATTTCACATTTGGCAGAAACGATCGGACCGGCCAACGCGAACATCCGTCTGCCGACCGAAAAAGTACCGCTCGAAATTCTACCACTGGTGCGTTCGATGAACTCAGTTCTTGATCGGCTTGAGCAAGCCTTGCAGCATCAGCGCGAATTTAATGCCAATGCGGCACATCAGCTGCGCACCCCCCTTGCAGTCTTAATGGCCAATATGGATACATTATGGAACCCGGAGGTCGTGAATCGAATACGCGTCGACGTGGAACATATGAGCCGTATTGTACAGCAGCTACTGCTGGACGCTCGCCTGGAGACGGCATCCCTCAATCTCGATGAAGTGGTCGATCTGAATGCTGCGGCGGCTGAGATTGCGGCAAGCTTCGCACCGCTGGCGCTGGCGTCCAACAAGACCATTGAGCTGTTACGCAACGATGCGCCGGTGAGCGTCCAAACTAACGGCTTCGCGCTGCGAGAGGCCCTCGGGAATCTAATTGAAAACGCCATCAACCACACGCCCGCAGGGACATCTGTGCGTATCCGGGTAACGAGTCATCCCGCCATCGAGGTCATGGACTCAGGACCGGGCATTCCCGCGGAACAACGCGCGCTCATATTTGAGCGATTCTGGCGGGCCGACCGAAACACAAGCGGTGCTGGACTGGGCCTGACTATTATCGATCGGATAATGAAGGCGTTAAATGGATCCGTTCGCGTCGACGACTGTCCGGGCGGAGGCGCGCTGTTCACCCTCGTTTTCCCAACCGTTGCCGCCGTCATTCCCGAACGGTCGAACGAGCCGGTAATGACCTAGGTTGTCAGAATCCGCTGTCGCAATCTTGGACGACGTTTCTGCAAAATTACGCTGAGGCGATCATCTGTCGCTTCCCAAAATGTCATCCGGTATTCAATCAAGGCTATATCGGATTCGGATTCCATGTTTTTAATTTCAAATTCCCAGTTTCTCCGGAAAAAATCCCTATTCCATTGAGTAGGGAGTCTCACTCTAAGTCCGCAGAATCATCGGGCGAATGGCGAACTCTGAGCTGCAATCTGGAACAAAAATGAAATATTCCTCGTTAATTTCCTGTTAGCAAGGATTTTGTGAGTAAAGACGGGTTCGAATGTGACTGCGTTCGCCAGTTCGTAGGACTCGAACTTGCCACTGTTGTGGTTGTTTCAATTGATGATTGGACCGACTCGCAACTTCGGGTCGAAGCTCGGCAATGTCCGCTTTCCGAAGTAAAGCGGACATTGGCTTGTGCACTGCAAATGTCTGCTTTTGACCGATTCTGTTGAAAAAGTCGAAAGCTCAGCCGCATTGCAAAACTGTCGAAT
>CAZOTG010000304.1:0-3376 GCA_964582585.1 uncultured Chromatiaceae bacterium
GGCCCAAACCGTTGCGCCCATATTTTCCGTTAACAAACGCGCTGGGGGGGGGGGGGGGGTTGGGGGGCGGTCATGGCGTCGGTGCAGGCGGTTTACGGCTGACTATTCTACCCGCCCTTGAGTGTTCACAATAGTCCCACACCGATAAAGGTATATAACACCTTTTAAAAACTGTATTCGATTCCGGTGCTATAGGTAGTGTCGGTCTTTTTCACCGCCTGGGGCGGTTTGCTGTCGTGACTGAGGTTCAGGGAGAGGTTGAGGGCCAGGTTGTCCGTCATCTTGACGCTGAGCGTGGCCTCTTCCAGCACACGGAAATCGTTGAAGTCATCCACGGCGGGTTGGTAATAGGTGGTACTGAGTACGCGCAAATTGTCGTTGAGTCGGTGCACGTAGTTGAGATAGGTGCTGAACCGCCAGATGTCTTGTTTGCCACTGTCGGTGAGGCCGGCACGCTTTTCCAGGGTCTCTCGGGAAAAGAAGCCGCCCAGGCCGAGGAGCAGTGTTTTGACGTCGGGTGTCTCGCTGAGTTTGAGGCGCACCCCGCCGCCGATCAGGCCGCGGAAAGTGAGCCGGTTGAAGATATTGCGCTCGGCCTGAATGAAGCCCTCATAGGCGGTCTTGTCGGTGAGTTGGTGGATATGGCGTGCGTGTGAGAATAAATTATTGGTGTCCTGCACTCCGGAGGTCTCGCCGTAGGTGTAGCGGAGGATGGCGAAGTTGGTGATGGCGCCGCCATGCCATTCCAGGCGCGCTCCGAGGTTGGCGCCGAGTTTGTCGGTGTTGCCCGATTGGCCGTCCACCGCCACGTTCATCGAGCCGGAGTAACCCTGCGGCGGTTCACCGGTGTTCAGCGATTCGATGTTGACAATGGCGTGCGCGCTCACCATCCACCCCGTTAACAGGGTGGTCAAAACGATACGCCCCGTCATTTACCCAGGGCCTGCCTCAATACATAGGGCAGGATGCCTCCATGGCTGTGGTACTCAACCTCGTTGGCGGTATCGATGCGCGATTGTACCGTGAAGGTCTTGACCTCGCCGGCGGGCGTGGTGGCCTTGACCTGCAACTGTTGGCCCGGCTTGAGGGCGGCGAGGCCGGCGATGTCGTAGGTCTCCAGGCCGCTCAGTCCCAGGCTCTCGGCGCTGTCGCCGGGCAGAAATTGCAGAGGCAGGATGCCCATCCCCACCAGATTGGAGCGGTGGATGCGCTCGAAGCTCTCGGCGATCACCGCGCGTATTCCCAGCAGCCGCGGACCCTTGGCCGCCCAGTCACGCGACGAGCCGGTGCCGTATTCCTTGCCGGCGATGACGATGAGCGGCACGCCTTCGCCTTGATATTTCATGGCCGCGTCATAGATGCTCATCTGTTCGCCATCGGGGAGGTGGCTGGTATAGCCGCCTTCCACGTCAGGCACCAGCTTGTTGCGGATACGGATGTTGGCGAAGGTACCGCGCATCATCACTTCGTGATTGCCGCGGCGCGCGCCATAGGAGTTGAAGTCGTTCTTTTCCACACCCAGTTCCATGAGGTAGCGGGCCGCCGGACTGTCGCTGCTGATGCTGCCTGCCGGCGAGATATGGTCGGTGGTCACCGAATCGCCGAATACCGCCAATACCCGTGCCTGCCGGATGTCGGTGAGCGGCGCCGGGGTGAGCGCCATGTCGGCGAAGAACGGCGGTTCTTTGATATAGGTGGAGTCGCCACGCCATTGATAGAGTTCGCCGGTGGGAGCGGGCATGTGCTGCCATTCCTCATCGCCGGCGAAGACATGGGCATAGCTGCGCTGGAATTGCGCCGAGGTGACGTGACTGTGGATCAGGTCATGGATCTCGTCGTTGCCGGGCCAGATATCCTTGAGATACACGTATTCGCCGTTGGGATCGGTGCCCAAGGGGTCGCGAGTGAGATCGATGTTGAGGTTGCCGGCCAGGGCATAGGCCACCACCAGCGGTGGCGAGGCGAGATAATTGGCGCGCACCAGGGCGTTGACCCGTCCTTCGAAGTTGCGGTTGCCCGACAGCACCGCGGCGGCGGCCAGGTCGCCGTCTTGTATGGCCCGGGTGATGTGCTCCGGCAGGGGACCGCTGTTGCCGATGCAGGTGGTGCAGCCGTAACCCACCAGGTGAAAACCCAGCGCCTCCATGTACGGCGTCATCCCGGCTTCCTTCATGTATTCGGTAACCACCTTGGAGCCGGGGGCGAAACTGGTCTTGACCCAGGGTTTGACGTGCAGGCCGCGGCGCACCGCGTTACGCGCCAGCAGTCCGGCGGCGATCAGCACCGAGGGGTTGGAGGTGTTGGTGCAGCTGGTGATGGCGGCGATGACCACGGAGCCGTGGCAGAGATTGTAGGCCAGGCCGTTGGGCTGGCGTACCGGCACGCACTTGGCGAACAGGTCATGGCCATTGTCGGGATGAATCTCCGCATATTCCGGCGCCACCAGCATGGGCTGGCCGCCTTCTTCCAGCCATACCGGGACCGCGTCCTTGTCCAGGTTGGCCGCTTCTTCGTGCAGGTGTTTGACCAGGGTCTTGCGGAAGGAGCCGCGCACCTCGGATAGAGTGACCCGGTCTTGGGGTCGTGAAGGGCCGGCCAGGCTGGGCTCTACGCCGCCCAGGTCGAATTCCAGTGACTCGGAGTACACCGCGTCCGCTTGATTGGCGTCATGCCATAGACCTTGGGCCTTGTAATAAGCTTCCACCAGGGCTACGGTGTTGCCGCGGCCGGTGAGGCGCAGGTAGTCGCTGGTCTTGGCGTCTACGGGGAAGATGCCGCAGGTGGCGCCGTATTCCGGGGCCATGTTGGCGATGGTGGCGCGGTCGGCCAGGGCGAGATGGGCAAGACCGGGACCGAAGAATTCCACGAACTTGCCCACCACGCCGTGCTTGCGCAGTACCTGGGTGATGGTGAGCACGATGTCGGTGGCGGTGGTGCCAGCCTTGGGTTGTCCGGTCAGCTTGACCCCCACCACCTGCGGGATGAGCATGGAACTGGGTTGCCCGAGCAACGCCGCCTCCGCCTCGATGCCGCCCACGCCCCAGCCCAGCACTCCCAGGCCGTTGATCATGGTGGTGTGGGAATCGGTGCCGATCACCGTGTCCGGATAGACCCAGGTGGTGTGATCGTGCTCGCTGGTCATGGCGACGCGGGCCAGGTATTCCAGATTGATCTGATGGACGATGCCGCTGCCGGGGGGCACCACGCGGAAATTGTTGAAGGCGTTCTGTCCCCAGCGCAGGAACTCGTAACGTTCGCGGTTGCGCTGGAATTCCTTTTTCACGTTGGCCTTGAACGCCGTGGCGCTGCCGTATTGATCCACCTGCACCGAGTGGTCGATGACCAGTTCCGCCGGCTGCAGCGGATTGATCTTCTC
>CAZOTG010000305.1:0-3374 GCA_964582585.1 uncultured Chromatiaceae bacterium
CGATGATATTGCGCGCTAAAGTGCCCCGCGCCGCATAGCCGACGAACACGATACTGGAATCCTTGCGCCACAGATGATGTTTGAGGTGGTGCCGAACCCTGCCGCCGGTACACATCCCTGAGCCCGCCATGATGATTGCGCCGCCGCCAATGCGGTTCAAGGCCATGGATTCGCTGGTCTCGCGGGTGAAATGAAGTCCCGGCAGATAAAAAGGATCTTTGCCCTCGCTGAACAATTCGGCGATGTGCGGCTCGTAGCATTCGGGATGGCGTTCGAATATCTCGGTCGCCGAGATGGCCATGGGTGAGTCCAGAAACACCTGGGTCGAACGCGGCAGACGTCCCTGTTCCAGGCCTTCGTGCAGATAGTAGAGGATATCCTGGGCGCGCTCCAAGGCGAAGGTGGGGATGATCACGTTGCCGCCGCGTTGGAAGGTGTCCGTGACCGCCGCGTACATCTCTTCGACGGACGGTTGCATCTGTTTATGCAGGCGGTCGCCGTATGTGGTCTCCATGACCACCACATCAGGTTTCGCCGGTGTCGCCGGGTCGCGCAGTAAGGGCCGGCCGGCATTGCCGAGATCCCCGGAAAACAGCACACTACGCCGTTCGCCGTTCTCGTTCAGCTCGAGGAGGATGCAGGCGGAGCCGAGGATATGGCCGGCGTCATGAAAGGTGGCGCTGATCCCGGGGCAGAGTTCCAGGGATTTGCCGTAGTGGGCCGTACGTCCGAAGTATTCGAAACTGTTCATGGCATCGAGGACGGTGTACAACGGTGGTACCTCATGCTTGTTGTGCCGCGCCGCCCAGCGGGCATGATGGCGCGCCTCTTCCTCGTGCAGATGGGCGGAATCCAGCATCACCAGCCGCGCCAACTCTCGCGAGGCGGAGGTGGTGATAATCTCGCCGTGAAAGCCGCGCTTGGCCAACAGTGGTATCCGCCCGCAGTGATCCAGATGGGCATGGGTGAGGAGCAAATAATCGATAGCAGCGGGATCGAAGCCGAAGTCTTCCGCATTTTCCTCTCTGAGTTCACGCCCGCCCTGATACATGCCGCAATCGATGAGGATGCGGCGACCGGCGCATTCGATCATATGGCATGAGCCGGTAACGCCGCGGTCCGCACCATGGAATGAAATTCTCATTATTGCCTCCTGGGTGTCTTTATTGATTATATGTATAAGGAGTCGGGACGATCCGGCTCAAGCCTTGGAAAGCAACGGTTCGCCATTGGCCTCATGCCAGTGCAGGATGCCGTCCCAGATTTCCTCGGCAGTCTCGGCAAACCAGAATAATTCACGGTCTTCCGCATCGATCACGCCTTCGTCGGCCAGAAAATCCACATTAAAGGCTTGCCGCCAGTACTCTGCGCCCACCAGTACGATAGGTACCGGTTTGATCTTGCGGGTCTGTATAAGTGTCAAGGTTTCGAACAATTCATCGAAGGTACCGTATCCACCGGGAAAGGCAACCAACGCCCGGGTGCGCAGCAGAAAATGCAGCTTGCGCAGCGCGAAGTAGTGAAAGCGGAAGCAGAGATCCGGCGTGATATAGGGATTGGGATATTGCTCGTGCGGCAGGTTGATATTCAAACCGATGGTTTTCGCTCCCACGTCATAGGCCCCGCGGTTGGCGGCCTCCATCATGCCGGGTCCGCCGCCGGTCATCACCACCATCCGGGAGCCGTCCTGTTCCGCGCCGGCATTGCTCACCAGGCGCGCGAAATCACGAGCCACCTCATAGTAGTGACTCTTGGCCAGAATGCGCCGGGCGACGGCCAGACGTCGCCGCAAGTCATCATTGTGCGGATCGGCTTCCACTTGTGCGCTCAGTGTCGCCACCTGGCGTTGTGCTGACGCCGGCTCAGGTATGCGCGTGCTGCCGAAGACGACAATGGTATGGCGAATACCATGCTGTTCGAGCAGCATCTCCGGCTTCTGATAGTCGATCTGCAGCCTGACCCCGCGGGTTTCATCCAGGTTAAGAAAGTCGATATCCTGATCGGCTTGACGATAGCTGGGGCTGTCCAGGATCGCCTGGATGCGGCGCGGGGCATCCGGGTCTTCTTCACTCGGCTTGGGTCGATGCCACGGCAGGGGCTCATGTCGCCGGTGCGGATGGGCCGGAGCCGGAATGCGCAGCGTTTTTTTTGATGGGTTTGGGGTCTTATTCATTGGCGGATCCTTTGCTTAGGATTTGCTATTTCTGCCACCTTTGCGCTATCAGATACACCGCAACATATCATTCAACGCGGGAACAACCGGAAAACCTTGATCTGACCACGGCTCTCGCTGAGCAAAGAAACTATTGCTTATCTTACACTGCACTAATGCAAAGCCGTTTACTATTCGGATACCTTAATTTCCACCGTGTAATCGAGCTTGCTGGTTGCTCCCTCGCCGATAAAACTCCCGGTCACCGGCATGGTGTCGCGCGAGTGCGCCGCCGCCGCGATGGTCACATGAGTGTCGGCCACTGCCTCTCCATGGGTGGGATCGAAAGCGCGCCAGCCGGCGCCGGGCAGATACACTTCCGGCCAGGCGTGTAGATGACGCCGCTCGCTCTGGAGGTGGCCCTTCTGGTAGCCGCTGACGAAGCGTGCGGCAATCCCCTCGGCCCGACAGCAGTCGACGAATAACACGGCCAGATCTCGGCACGCCCCGCTGCGGCTCTGCAGGGTAAAAGCCGGGCTTTGTGGTCCGCCCGTATGGCGATGCATCTGGGTGAAATCGGTGAACAGCTGGCGGTTCAAGCGATCGAGAAAGCTCAGCGTATCGCGTTTGACTGCCAGGCTGAGTTCGGCGGCGAAGGCGGTGACTGCATCGTCGGGCTCGATGCGCTCCAGATAGGCCCGCGCACAGATAATGTCATACTCATGATCTATGGGTAAAGCCGCCGCTTCCGGCGCCAGAATGAAATCGAAGGCATTGCGTCGCAGGGTTTCGACTTGCATGGTCATCTCGATATCGAATTGGTCTGTTTCCTCCTCGAACCAGACCTGAGTCACCCGGTTTCCCTCGAGATCGAGATGGTCGCTGCGCCCCAGCGGGGTCGGGGTGATGTTGAGCTGATGGCCGATAATTCGCTGCGCGCCATCGTCGCGAGGGTGTAAACGCAGCCACTGCGGGCTGAGCTGCACTGGGCGCGAATAGCGATAATGAGTGTGATGCCGGATCGTGAACTGCATGGATGAGTCGCCTCAACAGTAATCTTTCCTTGCCGGTATGTTCAATCTACCCGGCTGGCCACGCCTTTGCTGCCGCTGATCGCACTGTGGCATTGGCTAGCCCCGGATGTATTCCACACGAACGGTCTGTGCCGTCGGATAGACCGCGGGTCCGAACTGATTGTAGACGGCGACATCCGCGGCATCGC
>CAZOTG010000306.1:0-3335 GCA_964582585.1 uncultured Chromatiaceae bacterium
ACCAGCCGCCTGGTATTGAATCTCTCCGCTTCCCCTACTTACAAGGTATTTACCCTCGCGCATCCTGAGCGGGTGGTGATCGATGTCCGCAACGCACGTCTGACCAGCCCGCTCCCCGGTAATTTCAGCGGCAGCCCCATACAAAGCCTGCGCAGCGGTATCCGCCACGGCCGCGACCTGCGCGTGGTGCTCGACCTCAGCGCCCCGGTGGCGCTCAAGAGCTTCGTCCTGCAGCCTTCCGATAATCAGGGCTACCGTCTGGTGGTGGATCTGAAGCGGACGGGCGGTGTTGTGCCTGCCGTCGCGGCCCCGCAAGCCCCCCCAGCGGCACCGGCCCGCGCCCCGGCTGTAGCGGCTAGCGCCCCGGTGGTGGCCGACCATCAACCGTCCAACACCCAGCCCCGGGATGTGATCGTCGCCATCGACGCCGGACACGGCGGTATCGACCCCGGTGCCCACGGTCCTCACGGCGTGAGGGAAAAGGATGTGGTGCTGGCCATCGCCCGTCAAGTGCAGCGTCAACTGCGCGCCGTGGCCGGCATCAAACCGGTGCTGACCCGGGACGGCGACTACTTCGTGCCCCTGCGCAAGCGGGTTGCCAAGGCGCGCGACAGCAAGGCGGATCTGTTGATTTCCATCCATGCCGACGCCATCGACGTGCCCTCGGTGCGGGGATCGTCGGTCTACGTCTTGTCGCACCGCGGTGCCAGCAGCGAGGCGGCACGCTGGCTCGCGGAGAAGGAAAACGCCGCCGACCTGGTGGGCGGGGTCAGCCTCGATGATAAGGACGATGTCTTGAAGTCGGTACTGTTGGATTTGTCGCAGACCGCGACCATCGAGGCCAGCGCCAAGGCGGGCAAGGAGGTGCTGCAGGAACTGGGCGGGGTGGGTAAATTGCACCGTCACCATGTGGAACACGCCGGCTTCGTGGTGCTCAAGGCCCCCGATATCCCGTCCATGCTGATCGAGACGGCGTTCATCTCCAACCCGAAGGATGAAAGGCGGCTGCAATCGCCTTCCTACCAGCGCCGCCTGGCGGCGGCCATCGTGGAGGGCGTGCGGGATTACTTCCAGGAAAACGCCCCGCCGGGCACCAAACTCGCCATGGCCAATGCCGCCCGGCAACATATCATCGCCAAGGGCGATACCCTGTCCACCATCGCCGATCAATACGGCGTCAGCGTCGATACCCTGCGGGTATCCAACAATCTCACCAGCGACCGCCTTTACGTAGGCAACGTACTGCGTATCCCCCCCAGCAACGGGACTTGAATTTCCGTGGGTTGAGCCTTGGGGGAGCGAAGATTAACTTCTCCGCCCGCCTTCCTTTATAATGCCGCGAAGCAGTAGCCCGTGGAGTTGTGATGTCCCTGTCACGCATATATCTCTTGCCTACCCAGCTGGCCAATCAGATCGCCGCGGGGGAGGTGGTGGAACGCCCATCGTCGGTGGTCAAGGAATTGCTGGAGAACAGCCTGGACGCCGGGGCGAGGCGCATCGATCTGGATGTGGAGGAGGGCGGCGCACGCCTGATCCGGATTCGCGACGACGGCCACGGCATTCACTACGACGATCTCGCCCTGGCCTTAAGCCGCCACGCCACCAGCAAGATCCGCAGCTTCGATGACCTGATCACCGTGAACAGCCTGGGCTTTCGCGGCGAGGCCCTGCCCAGCATCAGCTCGGTATCGCGCCTGAGTCTGGCGTCACGTACCCCCAATGCCGAGCGCGGCTGGCGTTTGGACAATGAGGGCGACGGTGCGCCGGCGCCTGTGGCCCATCCGCCGGGGACCACAGTGGAAGTGCGCGACCTGTTTTTCAACACTCCGGCGCGGCGCAAGTTCCTGCGTACCGAGCGAACCGAGTTCAATCACCTGGAAGAAGTGGTGAAGCGTATCGCTTTGAGCCGCTTCGACGTCGGCCTGTACCTGCGACACGGCGGGCGCGTGGTGCACGCCCTGCCGGCGGCCGCGGTGGAGCAGGAACGGACGCGGCGGGTCACGGCCCTGTGCGGCGAGAATTTCACCGGCAATGCCGTGATGGTGGATTTTGAGGTGGGCGACCTAAGGCTGTGGGGCTGGATCGGCCTGCCCACCTTTTCACGCAGCCAGGCGGACCTGCAGTATTTCTACGTCAACGGCCGCATGGTGCGCGACAAGCTGGTTGCCCACGCCATCCGCCAGGCCTATCAGGACGTGCTCTATCACGGCCGCCATCCCGCCTTCGTCCTCTATCTGGAGTTGCCGCCGCAGGAGGTGGACGTCAACGTCCATCCCACCAAGCATGAGGTGCGTTTCCGTGAAGGGCGCCGGGTGCACGATTTTCTGTTTCGCGGTTTACACGATGCCTTGGCCCAGGTGCGACCCGGGGTGGCGGTGGCGGCCGGCATGGATGAGGAAGTCGCAGAGCGACAAGCGCCCGTTGCACCGGGGCATCGCACCGCTTCTTTTGCATCACGCCCGGCGACGCAATCGGCCATTCCCTTGCAGGTGCGTGAACAGATCGCCGCCTATGCCGCGCTGCATCCCATAGCACAAGCGCAGGACGAACCCCCACAGGATGCGGGAGACCATCCCCTCGGCTATGCCATTGCACAATTACACGGTGTCTACATTCTCGCCGAGAACAGCGAGGGCCTGATCGTGGTGGACATGCACGCCGCCCATGAGCGCATCGCCTATGAGCGCCTCAAGCAGGCCCATACCGAAGGGGAGATCGTCTCCCAGCCCCTGCTGGTGCCGGTGAGCCTGACGGTTTCGCCCCAGGAAGCGAGTCTCGCCGAGGAACACAGCGCTTTGTTCAGTGAGCTGGGACTCGAGGTGAACCGCATCGGGCCCGACAGCCTGGCGATCCGCCAGATACCGGCCCTGCTGCGGGACGCCGATGCCGCGCAACTGGTGCGCGACGTGCTGGCGGATCTCAATACCCACGGTACCAGCACTCGCATTCGCGAGCATATCAATGAAATCCTGGGGACGGTGGCCTGTCATGGGGCGGTGCGCGCCCAGCGCAGGCTCAGCCTGCCGGAAATGAATGCTCTGTTGCGGGATATGGAGCGCACCGAGCGCAGCGGGCAATGTAATCATGGGCGGCCGACATGGGTGCAGGTGGGGATGGAGGAGTTGGATAAGTTGTTTTTGCGGGGACGCTGAGAAGGGGTTTATGCCTCCTGCGGAGATGGGTTGATCTGGGCTAATCCGCTTCGTGCTTTTACCTTTGTGATCTTCTTTGATTGACTCGAATCGCCTCCGGCGATGTTTGATTTGAATCGCGGTCTCGTCCGCGAACACGAAATACTTTTCTTTGCTTGTCCAAAGAAAAGTATTCAAAAGAAA
>CAZOTG010000307.1:0-3331 GCA_964582585.1 uncultured Chromatiaceae bacterium
GCCAGTGGGTCTACACCGCGACCACCGACGGCAACCAGTTGGTGATTATCAACGCGCACACCCTCAAGGTCGTCCGGAGCATTCCCCTGAAGGGCAAGTTTGGTTTCTGGCTCGCTGTGAAAGGACGGTCTTGATGTAACAGCCACGAAGGGAATAGGTGGTATATAAAGGGGACGCTACCTTTTTATCAGCATGTAACAATGATAACTTTCATCCATGCCCCGCCTTGCCGCACCGTCTGAAAAGTGAAAAAAGGGGTCGGTGACAACTGAAAATACGAATGATTCTCTTTTGTCACCGACCCCACTTATTCACTCTCAAAAAAGAATTTTTACTCTGGCCCTAAATATTATTGGTTTTCGGCATCTCGGAAGACGCGGCTTATATTGCTGACAAATTGGCAGGATAAAAGGTGCGCCAAATAAATCTGTCCCCTTTGAGTTGCGGAAGGCGGAGAATTACCCCTGGTCAAGTGCAGCTGGTCATTGCGGGTTAACACGAGACCCGCTGTTGACAGTCAGCCTTATTGGCAAAAACAGTTTAAAGGTATAGGTGATTGGTCAGCCTGGTTGGCCGAGGGTGATGAACCTGAGAAGCTAGAGGTATTGCGACGCAACGTGGAAAAAGGTCTGCCGTGTGGTTCGGAGAAATTCGTTCGGAGGCTTGAGAGGATGACGGGAAAGGCGTTGCGGTATAGGCCGCGAGGGCGGCCGAAGAAATAAAAAGGGTAGCGTCCCCTTTTTTTCTCAATTATTTTATTCTATACCAGTGTATAGCCGGGTCGATCGACCCAGTAACGACAAAGGCAAAACGCAAGGACTGATCCCGTTGAGCGACCCCCTACCTATGGCACTCATAAAATGTAAGAAATGTGGGCAGCCAATCAGCAACAAGGCTGATAAATGTCCGCATTGCGGCACCTCTCTAAAAAAGATCCCATTTACTGCCTGGGTTGTACCGATTATTGTTATTTTTGCCGCCATTGAGATTATTGCAGTTTACAAAACAACAATCACTGTCCCATCTAAAGAATCCTCTACATCCGGAAAGCCCGCGCGATCATCAGTAGCCAGGATCGCCAATATCGACAAGTCTGAAAAGATGCAAGAGCAACGCAAGGAGAAAATAGCGAAGCTGATTAAAAACGGAGTTTTCCAGAAGGTCGAAGTCTCTGGCGGTATTCCTCATGTTTGGGTAAGCCAGGGTTTCTACGCTCTGCATCCTGCCACAAAAGCAGAAATCATCAGCGTCGTGTATGCCTACTACTTCGACGGCTCAAATTCCTCTGACAGCGTAAGGGTGATCGACAGCTTTTCTAGGGAACTGGTAGGAAGCTTTTCTCCAATCACCGGGCTAAAGATGAAATAAGCGACCCAGACCCGAAAACTCGACCTCCTGGAAAGCCTCACATGGAAAAGGACCTGAGCCTGACCCCTTTCATTCTAAATCTATCCCCTATAGCATACTCATCTGACTAAATAGCAAGGTTTTCCTGGAGAGCTAAAGTGCAAAAGACCCTATCACTAATTGCTTCATTCATCCTGGTTATCGGCTGGAGCTTTGTCGGTACCGCGGCAGCGGCAGATTCACAGAAATATACGCAAGGCGCCAGTTATGTGCCGGTGACGCCAGCCCAGCCGACAGAGGTCAAGCCCGGTCAAATCGAGGTGATCGAGTTCTTCTGGTACGGCTGTCCGCATTGTTTTAGGCTCGATCCCTATGTGGAAAAGTGGCTAAAGCACAAACCTAAAAATGTGGTCTTCAAGCGGATACCAGTTGCCATGGCGTGGGGCGAACACATGGATGTCGATGGCTACGCCTACTACACCGCCAAGGCGCTTGGATTGGAACCCAAAATTCACGTTCCGTTATTCGATGCGATTCACCGGAACAGGCAGCGCAGCCTGGCCAGTGATAAAAATGCACTGCAGGCTTTCTTTAAAGGCTACGGCATAAGCAAGAAAGATTTTGACGCGACCTGGAGCTCGTTCACAGTGAATTTTGAAATGAGGAAAGCCGCGGACACGGAGAAACGTTACGGCCTGACAGGTGTGCCAACGCTTATCGTTAATGGAAAATGGAAGACGGGTGCGGATTACAAGACCAGCAACGGTAATCACATGACGCCTAGAGAAATCATGCAGTGTGTGGAAAAGCTAGTGCAAATCGAAGAGGCTGGGCTTAAAGGCTAATATCGGGTCAACTGGGCCTGGAGATAGTTAAGAGGCCAAATAAATCTGCTCCCTTTGGGTTCACCGAAGGTATAGGTGATTGGTCAGCCTGCTAGGCCGAGGGCGATGAGCCTGAGAAGCTAGAGGTATTGCGACGCAACGTGGAAAAAGGTCTGCCGTGTGGTTCGGAGAAATTCGTTCGGAGGCTTGAGAAGATGACGGGAAAGGCGTTGCGGTATAGGCCGCGAGGGCGGCCGAAGAAAGAAAAAGGGTAGCGTCCCCTTTTACGTAATCGCCTGCGCGCCGAAGTAGGCAGCCACGGCGTCCATCTCCCGGGATGAGAGGCCGGCGGCCATACCGGACATGATGGGGTTCTTGCGCGCCCCGGATTTGAAGTCGGCAAGCTGTTTTCGCAGATATTGTGGTACTTGCGCCGCCAGCTTTGGAAATGCGGGGCCGGTGCTGTTGCCGTCGATGCCGTGACAGCTTGCGCAAGTTTGTTTGACGACGGCGGGAGTCTGCGCAGGGTCGCCTGTTGGCTCGAAGGCGCTCGCCTGTACCAGGGGGGAACACAGAGCCCGATGACCACCCATGTTATGCCGCGCTTCAGCATCGCTGGTCTTCTTTCATCGTTTCGTCAAGGCCTTAGCACCACGCGCCTCCCGCCGGGTATAGCAACGATGTCATGTCCGCAAGCTATTTCAGAGATTTGTCGGTTGGAGAATCAACGCACAGTTAGAGAACTGGCGAACACTTAAAGTTTCATCGCTTCAAATCGATGGACCCCGTCTCATCGCCCGCTACGGTTGTTCTTTGTCGTCGCGTTGAATCTTTCCTTCGCATTTACCGTCTTAGAGGTAGCACAGCCCGCGAAATGGAATGTCCGGAATTGATCCGCCCCACTTCGGCCAGCCGGATGCAAGGAAAGCGATGTCCACCGCAACCGGCACGCGGCAGAACAGCAGTGTTGGCCGGATTGCAAGATGCCAGGAAGCACCTATGAAGCATAAGAAATGGATGGTAGCTGTGGTAATCATTGTCGGGGGCGTCATTGGCGGATATTTCTATTGGCGTCATACCACTCTGTATCCTTCCACCTCGGATGCCTACGAACATGCCTCCACGGTACTCACCTCCAACAAAGGCTTTGACGCGTGGGG
>CAZOTG010000308.1:0-3315 GCA_964582585.1 uncultured Chromatiaceae bacterium
CTTATATCGTGACCCACTTTGGAAGCCTGATGGATTATGTGCAGGCATTGTTCAGTTTTTTCATCGCGCCGCTCTTCGGCACCGTCATCGTCGGAATGCTCTGGAAGCGCGCCACGAAGAAGGCGGGATTCTGGGGCCTGCTGGCGGGCATCACCACGGCGGTTACGATTTTCGCGTTGATGCGGGGCCATCCGGAGCGCGTCGCCTGGTTCTGCTTTTACGCCGGAGCCAAGTCGCTGGCGCAGCAGATGTGGCAGGCGCTTTGGGCCTTTATTGCCGTTTTGGTTGTATCCGGTGTGGTGACGCTGGTGACAAAGCCAAGGCCCGACTCCGAGTTGCGGGGCCTGGTGATGGGCTTGACCGACATCCCCAGCGAAGGCGACCTGCCGCTCGTCAAACGGCCGGTTTTCTGGGCGGGTGTTTGCTTCGGCGTGTTTCTGATGTTGCAGTGGATTTTCCGATAGCTATCAATAGGAATTGATAGGGAGACTGAAATCATACTGAAATCGAGAACTGGGGAGAAATAGAATGAGTGAAGACCGTCGTATGATCCCTGTCTGGTTCTTTGCTGGGATTTTGCTTTTCATATACGGCATCCTGATTTTTGTCAGTGGACTTGCGGAATGGTCCCATCCCCCAGCCACCGTCCTGGCCAACCTTCACGCCCCGGTGTGGTGGGGCGCCATCATGATTGTGATGGGCGCACTGTTTGTCAAGCTGTTCCGGCCAAAGAAGGCGAAATAATCGCGGTCGACGCTCGTTTCTACTCCGACAGTTGCTTGGCCCGTTGCACCAGCGAGAAAAAACACAACACAGCGCCTTGCCTTGGAGCAAGCCCACCCCGAAGCGATCTGCCCGCCCGCAGTGGTGGGGTACTCCCTTCCGACTCCTTGTTATTAACCATGTTATTTGCTTGACACAGGATTTTTTCTGTGCTATGTTCTCGGCAAAGTCACTAATCGTGGGTGCATCAGTGATCATACCGAAGAAGCTTTTGTTTGCGGCAGCAGTGTGCATTCTAGGGGCAGCTGCGGGCGTCCAGCAGGGGAAGGCATGCGCCAACATTCCGGGCATCGGGTCGGCAAGCTGCTGCACCGTGGCGGGCCAATGCCCGGGCGGCATCTGCGTCACGTTGTATTGCTCCGGCGGGCAAAGTTGCGGTCCAAACAGCGGCCAGGTCTGCTACGCAAGTGGTTGTGGCGGCATTGGTTACTGTGGCGGGGCATGCTAGAAGGGAGCAGCGGGAATCTGATATGAATCCGTCGTGGTTAGCATTTACTCGACATCGTACTAGAAACGTATTTCGAGGAGGATGTTATGAAACTACGCATAAACCGTAATGCTATCGGTGAAGGCCTGTATGTGGCCGGAATTGTGGTAGCGGGGTTGGTTTGCTTCTTCTTAACAAAGACCCTGACGTTTACACAGATAGCCACTGGAGACATCTCTGTTGCGCCATTCACTCAAGAGCGTGAATCCTATAGTTTCGAGAACGACCCGAAGGGAAGTCTTGTGTCGAAGGAAACTGTGGCGATGCGGGCCGACGGGGCCGAGGCAATCCTCACGACCGCCATGGGGAACGTTGGGCTTGACCAAGGTTTCTCAGCGAGAAAGGTCGTATTCCCCGATGGCAGGATGCTGACTTTGATGGACTGGATACAGGCCAAGTCAACGTGGCCGCGTATCTCTGCGCAGCAGATCCTTACCCGAAACAGCCGCATGAGCCGCCCGCCCGAAAACTGCATTGCTGCCGGGGAAACACTAATGGGCTTTGGCGACCTGCTAGGTCATAAGGTAGCAATTGTTGGGTGGCCTCATCAGACCGGCGCCCAGCGGGTGATTCAGTGGCAAGCTCCCGATCTTGGTTGCCAGTCCCTTCTTGACCGCGTGCAGGAGCAGCAGTCGGACGGCTCTTGGAAACTAGATGCGGAAACTCGGACCACAAGTCTTATCTTGGGCCAACCGGACCCGAAGTACTTTGACGCGGGCGCTGGCTACACCGAGATGAGCCCGTCCCAAATGTTACAGAGGTCAGAGGCGTTCGTCGGGGCAGCGCCGACCGACGATATTGAGCAGAGCGCAAAGGTGCAGGACAAGGCATACTACGGTCAACTCGGACGATAACGGCAGAGGAAATTGCTTTGCAGCTTCTTTGGCTTAGTCGAGAGCTTCCGACGGGACTACCCCCCGGGCGGAGCTCGGTAGACGGGCCTGAGCTTCAAGAGAAACCTCCGAGGTCTGGTCCTAGCAGTGGGTAGCGGGATGGATTTTGCGGTCGGACTTCAGATTCCGCATGTGTCGCCCTCCCTCGCGTATCGTGCATTCTTGGACAACTTTGAAGGGGCCTCGTTCCTCCGGTGGTGGATTAAGAGGTTCGAGGCACGGTTTCCTGAGGTCAGCCTTCACTTGCTATGCCAGGCAGAGGGTGGGGAACATGAAGTCGAAGAGGTGGCGCTCGAGTGTGGCGTCAGCTTTTTCCAACCGCTTCGGGCTACTAAGTTAGCGTTACTTGATGAATTCGCTCGACGGGTAGGAAGCAGGCACGTTGCATGGGTGACGTTCGGCTTTATTTTTGCTCCTCCTGACTTGTTAACAAGGGCGCTAGCGCACCACTTGGCGGAAAATAACGACTTCACGGCAGTACTCGGCCTACCTGAAGGGACTTTCCCCGAAATTTACCGCCCAGAATTGCTGCATGCTCTGGCGGCTTTGACGATCCCGGGGCTTCCATCAGACCCGGCGGCGGCGGTTCCAGTCCTGACGAGTGCGGCGGCAGCTACCGGTTTTAGTGGTCCGGTAACTATTCGCGCTGCACCCTTAGACGCCTCTGTAGCTTACGGCGCCGAGGCCTTAGGTCTACCGGAGAATGTGAAAATCGAGGACCCAGAGGATCTCGCCATCGCCTCACGTGTTGTAAGCCAAGAGCGCGACAAAGAGGGTCCTTTAGGGGAACTAGAGCTGTGGCGACAGATAAAAATCAAGCTGAGGAAGTCAGGGGACGTGGCTCTGAACATCCGTTCACCTAGGCTTAGTGCTGTCCAGACGCTTGCGGCGCGGCCACGAGTTCTATTCGTGTCCAATGCGTCGGCGTTTTCAGGCTCCTCTGCGATACTTTGCGAATTGCTTCCTGACCTAATGCGGGAAGGCATGGAAACGGCTGCCGTGGTGGGGGCTGAAGGGTTCCTCGCGGACTCGCTCCGGCAAGGCGGCGCGTTGGTTTATGTCGCCGGAAGAGACTTTGCCTCACCAGCCGTCCAGTCCCTAAGATTCTTGGTTGACCTCTTTACCTCGCTCCGACCGAACTTGATCCACCTT
>CAZOTG010000309.1:0-3280 GCA_964582585.1 uncultured Chromatiaceae bacterium
AAGGCGGATGCGGTGCATCTATGGCCGAAACGGCCCAATGTGGTTTATGTACCGTATTACGACCCCTTTTGGGATCCGTTCTGGCCCTATTATTACCGACCTTATTATCATCACCGGTGATGATCAGGCGCCTCCGATTCCCCCCGTTCGCGATGTTGGCCCTGCTGCTGAGCGGCTGCGCCACGACACCACCGTTTTCCGAAGGGACGCTGATTGCGGTGGATCGCGGCTTGACTCCGGAACAGGCCTTGCAGGGCGAGGCGCGGGATACGCGGGTGTTGTGGGGAGGGGTCATCATCGGCGTTGAGAACCTGTCCGACCATACCGACCTCAACGTGCTGTTCTTTCCCCTGGACAAGTCGCAGCGTCCAGATATGGATAAGCCGCCACACAACCGTTTTATCGCTCGTTACAAGGGTTATCTGGAAGCAATGGTGTACGCGCCTGGTCGGGAGGTGACCATCCTCGGCAGTTTGCAGGGAATCGAGGACGGCAAGATCGGGGAAGCCCCCTATCGTTTCCCGGTGGTAAAGGCGGAGAAGATTTATCTGTGGCCGGTAGATGGCGATTCCAGAGTGCATTTCGGTGTCGGAGTAGGGATCGGCGTACACATGTAAGTGAGCGGGATTTTCACGCCAATCGATTTTTGGACGAAGGCTTATAGCCGTGGTGCAGAAGATGGAATCAGGCGTTCCTTTGCCCCTTGGCGCTCATCCACGGGGCACCGGTATCAATTTCGCCATATTCAGCCGCCATGCCACTGCCGTCAGCCTGTTGTTGTTCAATCGTCCGCAGGACGCGATGCCCGTCTCAACCCTGAGACTGGATCCCACGCGCAATCGTACCGGCGATATCTGGCACCTGTGGCTGGAAGATTGCGGTAACGGCTGCTTATACGCCTGGCGGATGGACGGGCCTTATAGGCCGGAGCAGGGACATCGTTTCAACCCGTATAGGATTCTCCTCGATCCTTACGCCACGGCGCTGGCGGGCAGCGACCACTGGGATTTCGCCCGTGCGGCCGGCGATCCTCCGGCCGATGACGCAGTGGACACGGGGCCCGCAACGGCAAGCGACGCGGCAGCCAAGGCCAAGTGCCTGGTACCCGACAGTGCCTTTGACTGGCAAGGTGATCAGCCGCCGCGCCATCCCTGGTCCCATACCGTGATCTACGAAACCCATGTGCGCGGTTTGAGCATGCATGACTCCGCTGAGGCAGAGTACCCCGGCACCTATCTGGGTGTGGTGGAAAAGATCCCTTATTTTCAGGCACTGGGGATTACCGCCGTGGAGCTCCTGCCGGTGCAGGAGTTCAACGAAAACGAATTGATGCGCAGTAATCCCCTCAGCGGCGAGCGGCTGCGCAACTATTGGGGTTACAGCACCGTGGCGTTCTTCGCGCCCAAGGAAGCGTATTCCACGCGCGGTTCCGTGGGTTGCCAGATCGCCGAGTTCAAGACCATGGTGCGGGAGCTGCATCGGGCGGGTATCGAGTTGATACTCGACATCGTGTTCAACCATACCGCCGAGGGCGATCACACCGGGCCGACGCTCAATTTCCGCGGTCTGGACAATCGCATCTATTATCTGCTGGAAAGCGATGAACGCTATTATAAGAACTTTTCGGGCACCGGTAATACCATGAACTGCAACCATCCGGTGGTGCGCGACTATATTCTCGACTGCCTGCGCCATTGGGTAATAGAGATGCATGTGGATGGCTTCCGCTTCGATCTGGCCGCTATCATGGAGCGGGATGAAGATGGCAATATCCTGGCCAATCCCCCCCTGTTGGAGCGCATCGCCGAGGACCCCATCCTGCGCGAGATGAAACTCATCGCCGAGGCGTGGGACGCCGCCGGCATCTATCAGGTAGGCCGTTTTCCGGGACGGCGCTGGTCGGAATGGAACGGTCGCTACCGCGACGAAGTGCGCCGTTTCTGGCGCGGCGATGCGGGCATGACCGGCTTGTTCGCCAGCCGACTGTGCGGTAGCGCCGATCTCTACCAGCAATCCGGCAAGGAGCCGCTTAACAGTATCAATTATCTTACCTGCCACGATGGCTTTACCTTGAACGATCTGGTGAGCTATGCCCGCAAGCACAATGAGGCCAACGGCGAGGACAACCGCGACGGTGCCGTGGACAACTTCAGTACTAACTACGGCACCGAAGGTCCCAGTGACGATCCCGCAGTGGAAAAAATACGCAGTCGCCAGATCAAGAACATGCTCGCCACCCTGATGCTGTCGCGCGGGGTTCCCATGCTGCTCGGCGGCGACGAGTTCCGCCGCAGCCAACTTGGTAACAACAACGCCTATTGTCAGGATGATCCGGTCTCCTGGTACGATTGGGGCCTGCTCGAGCGGGAGCGCGAAATATATGAATTCACTCGGGCCGTGATCCGCCTGCGCCAACGCTTTCCCTTGCTTGCGGAAGAGCGATTCTACACGGCGGCGGATGTGACCTGGTTCAGGCTCGACGGCGCGCAGCCGGATTGGGGTGCACCCGGCCGGACCTTGGGTTGCCATCTGCATCCCGAGGGTTATCATGAGGAACTCTGCCTGTTGTTCAATGCCGAACAGCAGGAGGTGGTATTTTCCTTGCCTCAAACGCGGCGCGGGGCGGCGGGATGGTGTCGGGAATGCGATACCGGCGTCAACAGCCTGGAAGAAGGGCGAGTCGAATCCGGTCCCTGCCGCATGGCATCGCGAAGCTTAGTGGTATTTTCCGCGTCTCGAACGGTTTGAGATCGCGGCGCTGCGCAGCGGCTTATTCACAGCTTTTCAAGGAGGGCACGCCATGAACGATATCGCTACAGCTGCCACGATCGAAGGCCGACCGCTGGCCTCCGCTGAGCTGGAGCACATCCATGCTTATTGGCATGCGGCCAATTATCTGTCCATCGGACAAATCTATTTGTTGGACAACCCGCTGCTGAAAGAACCTTTGCAACTGGAGCATATCAAGCCGAGATTGCTGGGGCACTGGGGCACCACCCCGGGCTTGAACATGATCTACGTGCACTTGAATCGCGTGATCAAGGCGCGCGACCTCAACGTGATGTTCGTTACCGGGCCGGGTCATGGCGCGCCGGGCATCGTGGCCAATACCTATCTGGAGGGCAGCTACACCGAGCTGTATCCCAATATCACCCAGGACCGTGACGGGATGAGGAAACTGTTCCGCCAGTTCTCCTTCCCCGGCGGCATACCCAGTCACACCGCGCCGGAGACGCCGGGTTCCATCCACGAGGGGGGCGAACTCGGCTACAGCATCTCG
>CAZOTG010000310.1:0-3259 GCA_964582585.1 uncultured Chromatiaceae bacterium
GCCGCTACGATATTCATCGAGATAAATACTACTTTAATAAATATTATAAACGCTATGGCTACACTCAGGGTGGATGAAAGTTCGCTCCCACACGATTCTGATGCGATCAGCATGATCGTGTTGTTGCAAAGAAAAATAGCGCCGACTTAGCATCGCAAGCTGGTCGGGTTGCCGCGAATATTAGCTTGGCTTGAAATGTTTGGCGCTCCGGCAATTAGGTGACATCAAACTCCAAACTCGTCTTATTTGACTTTCGCGATGGCAGCCAACCGGACCGGCGATATGATCAATGCGGTGACAAATCGATACAGAGGTATTGTTAAATCCCTTCAGGGTTCAATGCCCCGCGACGAATTTTTCGCCGGTCTTTACATCCTTGGGTGCGTGAATGGCATTGGCTTGCGTGTGATTAAGTCGGTCAATGAACTTGGCTGGGCCGACGCTTTTTATGCCAGCTTCCAGGTCAGCGGTATCGTATTGATGGCTTGCTTGGCTGGCATTTCATTATTGCTTCTCGACAAATCAGACGAAATACGGGTCGCGGATTTGGTTTTCGGCGCCGGTTTTCTGGTGGTCATTGCTGTTCCGATTAACCCCGTCATCTGGGTGGCCATAACTGCGCTCAGCTTCTACATTTTGCTGCTCACAAATCCTCAGTCAGCGCGGCGACGGGGAGCCACGATTCTTCTTGCGACCGCAGTTCCTATGTTTTGGAGTCCGTATCTGTTCAAATTTTTTGCGAATTTTATCCTGGAATTGGACGCGTCACTGGTCGGATGGGTGCTGCACTCAGCTCGCGTTGGGAACATGGTTCGCTTCGCCGATGGCTCCGGTTATCTCGTATTATTCCCCGCTTGCTCTTCACTCGCAAACGTTTCGCTTGCCTTTTTATGCTGGGTTGCGATGAGCCAATTCTTGCGCCATCGATGGTCTCCTCAAGACTTGGTGTGGTGTCTCTTGGCATGCGCCGCGGTGGTCGCCGTGAATGTCACGCGGATAAGCATCATGGGGTTGAGTTCGGCTCATTATGAGCAACTTCACAGCGGACCCGGTGAAATGGTTGTAAATCTAATCATACTCGTTGCTACGATTGGCATCTGTTCGGTTGGAGTTAGACGTGAGCTTTTCGCCCGCGCTTAAGTGGTTCATTGCGCTGTTGCTTCCGCTTACTCTTGTGTGGAAGTTGGCGCTGAAAACCGAGGACTCGGTTCAGCTTAAAGATGGCATTACCAATTTTTTGGTCGTTCACAATTTTGCAGTTTCCGAAATCAATCGGGAATTGAACGGAATGCGCATCATTCGCGCCACAGCGAAACCTTGCGAACTGCTAATCTTGAGAGCTTCTCCCGACGGTTGGACGCGCGATCTGATACGCAGGTTCGCTACTGCGACCGACCACATTTTCATCGTCTTTCGCGGCAAGATCTACGCCGATCAATCTAGCTGGACAATTTTGGCAGGCTATCTGCAATCCAAAATTCTTTATCGGCTCCGATTGGTGCCGCATGAAAGGGCTGTGATCGCGGTAGTAGCGTCTAAAGACTGCAACGCCAAACGCTTACCGTGGGACAAACTTCGCGATCTTTGATAAACTGTTCGGTCCTGGCGATATTTATAATTCGGCACCGTGGCAGCGCTTTTCGAGGCCAGCTACCACGCGCTCAGCAGTGCGACCGTCCTACGCGTCAAATCGTCCCCCTACCCTCCTGGGGTCCGGCCAACACTCTCTCGATTTCGCTAACGAGCGCTTCAAGCTTCGCTAAGCGGCCACTGCCTTCATGAAGGCTAACAGCCCGCTTTGTGTTGTCACGCAGTGTAAGACAAGGAATTCCAAAATAAGTCGTCTTCCTGCACACCGCCTGAATCGTTGAGCGTGAACCGCGCTTTTTTAGCAGAGCAGCGCAAGCTTTGGACCTTCGGTGGGAGGGTTCAACTTATCGAAGTAGTCACCGATCGTGAACATGATCTTATATCAATCCTCACATTGATTAACCGAAGGTTGCCCAGTCGCGGCGCGCGACAGCGCGAATATAAAAATACAGGAAAATTCTATGCGAAGCGACTAGGAAGCAATTCACCGCCAGAAATCGCCGACCCGCGCGTCCCATTCCGGAGGGTCGAAACGATCTAGTCCGGATCCAGGATAAAAACACATCTCCCCGAATCTTGGCCCGCCTTCGAGTTCATAAAAATCAACGCGGACGAACGGGAAGTCCTCTGCCAATATCTCGGCAGCTCTTATCATGCGGCTCAACGACCGTGGTTTAGGTATTGGTCGGGCATCGTTCGAATATCCCACCACCATGAACGGAAGGCGTCGCCAGTCGGTGTCGAACATCGTCGAATTGAGACCGTGTTCGCGATTCGAAATTACTTCAATAAATCGGACTATGCCGTGAAAGGTGTACAATTTATAATCTGTTGGAAGCTCTAAACTATTGCCAAGGAACGGTTCAACAATTAGCGATGGCTTTATCTCTCGATAGAGCCATTCGCCCATGTCGACTCCAAATGGAACACGACCCCATTCGGCCACCAAACGTTCGATGTGGGGCCAATCCTGATCATCTCGTGTGCGCACGAATACATTCCAGCCGCAGCCATTGTTTGCCTTAATAACGAAAGGGATTGGCCAATTTCTCTCCTCAATCGGCGGCAGACTGGCTCCCGTCCACAGATTTTGGGTCACCCATTCGCGGCCCAACTTGTCGCTAACAAACTCCTTAACGAGAACCTTGTCCTCGCGCTGGGGCAAGCGGGGATCGCGATTAAGTAGCTTCAGCCGCTGAATTTTTTCACTAAAGGTCCTAGGGTAGACAAGGGAGCGAATCAACATCCGCCAACCGCCATAAGGTTGCGCGCAACGCAAGATCCCTCGCGGGACGAGCCTTTTGACGACAGGCATCGCTCCGGTCCCATACAACCAAAATTTTGAGCAACAAACATAGCTGGCAACATTTGTTACGACAAGCAATCTGGCCTGCGACCTTCTGCCACGCTCCACATGGCGGGTCTGAATCACCGAACAGAAAAATGAAGCCAATCGAAATAACCGCAGAAGCCATAGCACGCGCGCCCACAGGGCGTGCTACGCGCGAATGACCGCCGAAGGTAACCCCTTATTCCCCAATCACCACGCGTAGAAGCCCGCGAGCGATGCGCCAGCCGACGCCGCGACGTCGATAGCGGATTGTATACGACGGGGTGAGCGTGGCGCCGAATTTACGGAAAAATCTCTCAACGGCGGGAATCATGGAAC
>CAZOTG010000311.1:0-3257 GCA_964582585.1 uncultured Chromatiaceae bacterium
CAGGGTCGGCTGGCCCACGCCTACCGGGACACTCTGGCCTTCCTTGCCGCAGGTGCCCACGCCGGTATCCAGCTCCAGATCATTGCCCACCATGGATACCCGGGTCAGCACGTCGGGACCGTTGCCGATGAGGGTGGCACCCTTCACCGGATAGGTGACCTTGCCGTTTTCGATCATATAGGCCTCGCTGGCGGAGAACACGAACTTGCCGGAGGTGATGTCCACCTGGCCGCCGCCGAAGTTCACCGCGTACAGTCCCTTGTCCACCGAGGCGATGATCTCCCGGGGATCGCTCTCTCCCGCCAGCATGTAGGTGTTGGTCATGCGCGGCATGGGCAGGTGGGCAAAGGATTCACGGCGGCCGTTGCCGGTGGGCACCGTGCCCATCAGCTGCGCGTTCATCTTGTCCTGCATGTAACCCTTGAGCACGCCCTTTTCGATGAGCGTGGTGCATTGGGTGGGCGAACCTTCATCGTCGATGTTGAGCGAACCACGGCGGTCCGCCAGGGTGCCGTCGTCGACGATGGTGCATAGCTCCGAGGCGACCCGCTCGCCGATGCGGCCGGAGAACGCCGAACTGCCCTTGCGGTTGAAGTCGCCTTCCAGGCCGTGGCCGATGGCCTCGTGCAACAACACACCGGGCCAGCCCGGGCCCAGCACCACGGTCATGGTGCCGGCGGGAGCGTCGCGCGCCTCCAGATTCACCAGGGCCTGGCGCACCGCCTCGCGGGCATAACCGAGGCCGCGCTCCTGATCGAAGAATATCTCATAACCGACGCGGCCGCCGCCGCCCGCGGTGCCCTGTTCGCGGCGGCCGTCGTGTTCGGCCACCACGCTGACGTTCAAGCGAACCAGCGGCCGCACGTCGGCGGCCAGGGTACCGTCGCTGCCCGCCACCAGCACCACGTCGTGCACCGCGGCCAGGCCCACCATCACCTGCTTGACCCGCGGATCCTGTTTGCGCGCCTCGGCGTCCAGGGCCTGCAGCAGCGCGATCTTGTCTTCCGCCTTGAGGGTTTCGATGGGATCGAGGGGTTGATAGAGGGCCTGTTTGCCGCGCCGCGACCAGGCCTGCACCTGACCTTCTTGTCCGAGCCGGGCGATGGCCCGCGCCGCGGTGGCGGCCTCGGTGAGGGCCGGCAATACGATCTCGTCGGAATAGGCGAAGCCGGTCTTCTCGCCGCTGATGGCCCGCACCCCCACGCCGCGCTCGATGCTGTGGGTGCCACTCTTGACGATGCCGTCTTCCAGGGACCAGGACTCGTGGCGGCTGCTCTGGAAATAGAGATCCGCGCTGTCCACTTCATGGCTCAGCAATTGGTGCAACACCCGCCCCAGGTCGGTTTCGCTCAATCCCCCTGGGGCGAGTATCAACTGTGTCGCTAAATCTAAAGGTGCGGTCATAAGACGTTCAGTTTCGGGTTGCGGGTTTAGGGTTTCGAGTTGAAAGTATAACTCAGCCTGATTAATTTCGTGGACACCATTCCCGCATCATCGTTCCGGTAAAACGTTGAATGGAAAAGCGCCGGATTTCCCGGGCTGCGCGCGCAGCCCGGAATTGAAGAGATCAATTAGAGGCCCCGCCTCTCACTTATCACTCTCGGGCAGGCTGCAATGCAGGAAGCGATGCTTGATCGCCGGAAAGTTGCGGCGAATGCTCTTGAGGCGGGCCTTTTCGATATCGGCGCTCACCACCCCGGATCCGCGCGTCAGGCGGTCCAACACCATGCCCCAAGGGTCGACGATCATGCTGTCGCCGTGGGTTTCGCGGCCACTGGCGTGATAGCCGCCCTGCGCCGCGGCGATGACGTAGCAGAGGTTTTCCACGGCGCGGGCGCGTACCAGCAGTTCCCAGTGGGCCATGCCGGTCACGGCGGTAAACGCCGCAGGTACCGCCAGGATTTCCATGCCCTGTTCCAGCATTACCCGGAACAACTCGGGGAAGCGCAGGTCGTAACACACCGCCAGGCCCAGTTTACCGAAGGGCGTATCCGCCACCACCGCGCGGGTACCATGCTCGATGGTTTGGGATTCGGCATAGTTTTCACCGGTCTCGGTGATGTGTACGTCGAACAGATGTATCTTGTCGTAGCGGGCCATGCGCCGACCGCGGGTATCGAACAACAGGCAGCCGGCGCGCACCTTATTGGGGTCCTGCGCCTCCAAGGGAATAGTGCCACCCACCAGCCACACGCCGTGCTTGGCCGCCTGGTTGGCGAGAAAATCCTGAATGGGGCCGCTCCCCTCCGTTTCCCGGATCTTCACCTTGTCCTTTTCGGACAAGCCGACAAGGGCGAAATTTTCGGGCAACACCACCAGCTTGGCGCCGTGATCACGGGCGGCGAGAGCGATCAAACGCCCCGCCTCCATCAGGTTGGCGCTGACATTGGGCCCGGAGGCCATTTGTACCGCTGCGACCCGCTTGCTCATGACACCTCCACTCCTCCCACTCCTGAATTCCTATTCATTGTTATCCGTTCCCTCCGGCTTCTTGCCTTACCCGCCCGGCTTCTTTCCCTGCCCGGCCGTCGTTATCCGTTTGACGGTGGGGTTCGCCCACGGTCCCGTCACCCGGTATTCCGCCCGGGTCATCTTGTCGATCCCCGGCTTGAATAATTTTTCCGCCAGGAACAGCGCCGCACCCGCACCGACACCGCCCGCTATCGCGCCTGCAACGGGGAGGCCGCCGGTGACATTGGGGATCACGATAACCCGTTGATCATAGTCCTCCGCTGCCAGCCCGACCCGCCCGTGCGCCTCGATGTGCGCGGAGGGGCCATCCATATGGAGGTTATCGGTCTGGGCATTGCCGTCTTCAATAGTAAAGCTCCCGGCCAGGGTGTCAAAAGTAAACCCCTTCTGGAATAGGTCACTGAAATCTAACAACAAACGGCGCGGCAAGGCCTGGAAACTCAGCAAGCCCAAGACCCGGCCCGCGCCCGGCTCCACATCCAACAAGCGTCCGTCTTTGATCTCGAAACTTAGCGAACCCTTCGCCTTGGCCAAGGCGAAGGCCGTGGGCGGGCCCTGCCAGTCAAGCTGCAAGTCGGTATGGACCTTGCCGCCCTTGATCACCCCGGCGAAATTCAAATCGGTGAGGGTGGCGCCGACATCGTCGCCGTCATAGGCGAGTTTGAAGGAAGAACGTTGACCCTTATCGTTCTCCAGCCATGTGCCGCTGACCTTCATGTCCCGATGCACGGAATGCGTGTGTATATCGTCGAAGGACAATCCCCCCGGAACGCGGCTGGCGTGCA
>CAZOTG010000312.1:0-3256 GCA_964582585.1 uncultured Chromatiaceae bacterium
CGTGGGCAAGACCTTGCACAAAGGCGATGTGGTGATCTATGAATCCACGGTCTATCCCGGCTGCACCGAAGATGAGTGCGTACCGGTCCTGGAGCAAGTATCAGGGTTGAAATTCAACCGGGACTTTTTCGTGGGCTACAGTCCGGAACGCGTCAACCCCGGGGACAAAGAGCATCGTGTCACCTCGATTAAGAAAGTCACTTCCGGCTCCACCCCCGAGGTGGCGGACTACGTGGATGAACTCTATCGCCGCATCATCACCGCCGGCACCCACAAGGCCAGCAGCATCCGCGTCGCCGAAGCGGCCAAGGTCATCGAAAACATCCAGCGTGACGTCAACATCGCGCTGATCAATGAACTTGCGCTACTGTTCTACCGCTTGGGGATAGACACCCTGGAAGTCCTGGAGGCCGCGGGTTCCAAGTGGAATTTCCTGCCGTTCCGTCCCGGCCTGGTGGGCGGCCACTGCATCGGCGTCGATCCGTATTATCTCACCCACAAGGCCCAGGAGATCGGTTATCACCCCGACATCATCCTGGCGGGACGACGTATCAACGACAACATGGGAGCCCATGTCGCCGAGCGCGTAGTGAAGCTGATGACCCAACACCGTATACAGGTGGTGGACGCCAAGGTACTGATGCTGGGCCTTACCTTCAAGGAAAACTGCCCCGACATCCGCAATACCCGCGCCGTGGACATTATCGGCGAACTGCAGGGTTTTCACGCCCAGGTCGACGTCTATGACCCCTGGGCCAATCCCGAGGAGGCGCAGCATGAATACGGTATCACCCCCATCACCACGCTGCGACCGGGCAGCTACGACGCCGTGATCCTTGCCGTCGCCCACCGCCAGTTCAAAGAAATGGGCGTCGAACAGATCCGCGCTCTGGGCAAGGCCGAGCATGTATTATTCGACGTCAAAGGACTACTGCCGGCGGATCAGGTAGATGATCGTTTATAAAAGTTTAGAGCTCTTGAGCTTTGCAACCTGAAACCCGAAACTCTAAACTCGAAACTGTAAGAGAGAATCCGCAATGCGTATATTAGTTACCGGCACCGCCGGCTTTATCGGCAATGCGCTCGCCATCAAATTGCTGGAGCGCGGCGATGAAGTGGTCGGCATCGACAACCTCAACGACTACTACGACATCACCCTGAAACAGGCGCGTCTGGCGCGCATCGCCCAGCACCCCAACTTCACCGAACTGCGTGTCAGCCTGGAAGACCGTGCCGCCATCGCACAGGCCTTCACCAAACACCGTCCGCAGCGGGTAGTGAACCTGGCCGCCCAGGCGGGGGTACGCTATTCCATCGAACATCCTGACGTCTATGTGGACAGCAATGTGGTGGGCTTTCTCAATATCCTGGAGGGCTGCCGCCATCACGGCGTTGAGCACCTGGTCTACGCCTCCACCAGCTCCGTGTACGGCGCCAATACCAAGATGCCGTTTTCCGTGCATCATAACGTGGACCATCCGGTCAGCCTCTACGCCGCCACCAAGAAGGCCAATGAACTCATGGCCCATACCTACAGCCATCTCTATGACTTGCCCACCACCGGCCTGCGCTTCTTTACCGTCTACGGACCGTGGGGCCGGCCGGATATGGCGCTGTTCAAATTCACTAAGAACATCCTGGAAGGCAAGCCCATCGATATCTACAACTATGGCAACCACAAGCGCGACTTCACTTACATCGACGACATCGTCGAGGGTGTGGTAAGGACCCTGGACAAACTTCCCGCACCCGATCCCAATTGGAACAGCGACGCCCCTGATTCCGCTACCAGCTATGCGCCGTACCGGCTCTACAACATCGGCAACAATCAGCCGGTGCAGTTGATGCATTACATCGAGGTATTGGAAAAATGCCTGGGCAAGCAGGCGGAAAAAAACATGTTGCCCATGCAAAAGGGTGATGTCCCTGCCACCTATGCCGACATCGACGATCTGTCTCGGGAGGTGGGATTCCGCCCCAATACACCCATTGAAACCGGGATTGCGCGCTTCGTCGCCTGGTATCGCGATTACTATCAGGTATAGATTTTCGGTCTTTATTTGTTACCGCGAAAATACAGTTCCAGCGGGTGATCTACTGTGACTCAAGATCGCGCAGACGAGCTATCTGATCGGTGATCTTCTTTACCAACCCGTTCCTGGCCTGAGGCGGGATATGATCGGTATCAGCCTCCTTATCGAAATAGCCCTCCGCCGTGCGGTGAACGTGATTCACATGCCATATCAACTCATTGACTATCAAATCGGTCTCGTTGAGATCCGGCAAGATGTCTTCTTCTCCATCCTTACAGGAATTCAGCCATTCTAAAATACTGTCTCCTGCCAATCCCGCCGACGCGATTTTCACGATCACGTTATTGATCACCGCCAACAAAGCCGCACCGGGTCTCCTCCCGCCGACCATATTTTCCAAAAGGGTCTGCTGCAATAGGACCAGCGTTTCATTGACCTCCTGCAGGACGGCGCACTGAGTGCCGAGACGCTGCGCCCAAACCTGGACGCTGTTATAGGGATTGATGGCAGCCGTCCGTAATCCCGATTTCCTTATCATATTGCCGGCGGCGCGGTAGACCTCTATCGAATAAGTGAAATCGTTCAACTGCAGATAGGGCATAGCATCGCGCAAGGTGCGGCCCTTTGCGGCGAACTGGTTGATGCGGATGGCCTGCAGGCTGTCCGCCAACCCCAGGATCTTGCCCAACAGCCCCAAGCCGGAGCCGACTTTACCGAAGGGGTAGCCCGTGCCGTCACAGCGTTCATGGTGCTCCAACACCGCGCTCGGCACACGCTCATCCATATCCGGCAGATCCGCCAAAAACAGCTGGCCGATAATCACATGGGCTTGAATGGAACGCCATTCCTCCGGGCTCAACGGCCCGCGCTTGGCCAGAATCTGCGGATCGATATGCAGGAATCCCACATCATGACTGAGGCTCGCCATCATTGCCGCCTTCAAGGTCGCTTCGTCCAAGCCCATTTCCCGCACCACCAACGCCGCCAGCCAGGCGCAGAATAACGCCTTCTCGAACCATTCCGGCATTTGTCGCGCCAATATCGTCAACTTTTGGGTAATGAGCGGATGAATATCCAAGGTCGTTAATGCGGTTTGATAGGCTTGCTCGAATCCCAATTCGGTATGCATATGCGCAAGATCGGGATATTTACGCAGCACCTGCAACCAGGTGGAATACATGCTGCTGGTATCGATGTTGTCGGATAATTGCACCTGCTGCTCG
>CAZOTG010000313.1:0-3245 GCA_964582585.1 uncultured Chromatiaceae bacterium
CTACACCACGCCCGGCTGGCAGCGCGCGCAGGGACGCAAAGGGCGCGGCGGATTCAGCGAAGACGGCAAGCCACGCTATGTGCCGGACGGGGTGTTCGACGACGCCGATAGAGCCGATGACGCCGACGCGGACTCCTCTTCACCTCCCCCCTTGAGGGGGAGGTCGGCGGCCGGAGGCCGCCGGGTGGTGGGTACGCAAAAAAAACGCGCGCCCCTGACCATCGAAGGCGAGCTGATCGCCAAATCCACCGGCGCCACCTCGTCATTTTCGGTGGGCGAGCGCGTATTCCACCAGAAATTCGGCAACGGCAACGTGGTGGCGGTGGACGGCAACAAGCTCACCATCCATTTCGACAAGGCGGGCGAAAAGCGGGTGGTGGATAGTTTTGTGGAGAGGGTGTGAGGGCTCGCAATTAGTTTTTGGCTTTATAGGTATCGAACGCCAATAGCATTTTTGAGCAAAGCTTTTCCAGGTGCTCAACCGGTCCCTTTTCATAGATTCTTTTAAGCGCCGCTTCGAGCACCATTGCATTCTTCTGTAATCTATCGATTGTCCAACCGAACTCCTGAGCGACCGCCACCTTCTCAGCTTCCCATGTTTTCCGATCGCTAAATGATTCTTGAATCGACACTTTCCACACACAAAAGTTTTTTCCCCATAGGTGACTGCTAATTGATCCGTCTTTACCAGCGCCGCCATATTCCATAATTGACAAAATGTCGCAATTCAACTTGATGTTTTTGGGCAGCTCTTTTGTCTTAGCGTCCATATCACCGTCAAAAATTGCATAAAACGGGATTTCAAAGCCTCGCGCAATCGATAGGGCATTGATCATATTTCCCTTGCCATTAGTTGGAACAATATGCAGACCCTTGGCCAAAAATTCAGTGTGCTTTCTAGTTAGATGAAAATATCTTTCAATGATCGCTCGGTCCTCCTCACCCTCAACAAAAATTACGCCGGGAGCAAAAAACATTTCATTGATTTCTGGTTGCAAGAATTGATTGATTTGCGCACGAGCAGCTTGACTCCCAATCGCGCGTTCGCCCTTGGCCTTAGCAACTAACGCGCAATTTTCATCGATCGACCATTGATAGCTTTTGGAATGCCGCCCCTGAGACCGGCGGATTACACGAACGTTTTCAAACATCTTCGCACTAACAAAATATGGACTGTGCGTGGTAACAATTATCTGCGCCTGATTGGACGCGAGAGAGTATAACGCATTCGCCAGTATGCGCGCCTGCGGTGGGTGTTGATAAAGCTCTGGCTCCTCGCACGCAATTATTACAGTCTGCATTTCCGTAAAATCATACGACGCCGAAACCATTAGTAGCGCCATTATGTAATTTCTTTGAGTTCCGTTGACCTGCCGCTGAACTTTCATCCAGCAGCGACTAGAGTCTCGGCCGAAGTAACGCCTGTCGGCGCGGTGTGAGCAACCGGCTGGCGCGCGGAGCCTTCATCATGCGGAGCGCGACGGTCGGTTGTGGTGAGCTGTGCCGCATAGGTATGCGGGGTCTCGTAGCCCAGTGCAGAGTGGGGTCGCGCTGTGTTGTAGTCGGCGACCCAGCTCTCGATCGCTTGTCGGGCATGGGCGAGGTCGCTGAACAGCGTCTCGTTGAGGAGCTCGTCCCGCATCCGCCCATTGAAGGATTCGATGTAACCGTTCTGCATGGGCTTGCCCGGTGCGATGTAGTGCCACTCGATCCGATGCTCCTCAGCCCAGGCCAGCATGGCATTCGAGGTGAACTCGGTGCCGTGGTCGGACACGATCACGCCTGGCTTGCCGCGACGTTCAATGATCGCCGTCAGTTCGCGTGCGACCCGGCGGCCGGAGATCGAGGTATCCGGGATCGCCGCCAGGCACTCGCGGGTGGCGTCGTCCACCACATTGAGGATGCGGAAGCGGCGGCCCTGGGCGAACTGGTCGTGCACGAAGTCCAGTGACCATCGGGCGTTCACCTTGGCCTCCACAAAGATCGGACAGCGTGATCCCGCAGCCCGCCGGCGCGCGCGGCGCTTGCGGACGGTCAGGCCTTCTTCCCGGTACAGACGATAGATCCGATTGATCCCGGACGGCTCTCCCTCCCGCCGCAGCAGGATGAACAGCCGTCGATAGCCGAACCGGCGGCGCTCGTTCGCCAGCTCACGCAGGCGGGCCCGCAAGGCCGTGTCGGGCGGCCGGCGCGAACGGTAGCGGACCATCGTGCGATCCGCAGCAACCAGGCTGCAGGCCCGACGCTCGCTCATCTCCAGCGTGCCACGCAGATGAGCAACCGCCTCTCGCTTCGCGGCGGGCCCTACCATTTTTTTGAGAGAAGCTCCTTCAGCGCCGCATTGTCGAGCATCGACTCGGCAAAGAGCTTCTTCAGCTTCCGGTTCTCGTCTTCCAGCGCTTTCAGCCGCCTGGCCTCGGATACATCCAGACCGCCGTACTTGGCCTTCCAGTTGTACAGCGTGGCTTCCGAGACCCCGTACTTGCGGGCCAGATCGCCCGTCTTCGCCCCAGCCTCGTGCTCGCGCAGTACCGCGATGATCTGCTCCTCCGAAAACTTCTTCCGCTTCATCGGTCCGTCCCCTCCCGAAGGGCCGGACTCTAACTCGCCGTGGAGGAAATCTTAAGCGGCAGGTCATAGGCGGTAGCCCTTTTGAACTCTGTCCTGCAAACTGAAATACGAGTGCTTGTTCGTTGGCGACTTTATGGCCCAGAGTGTGCGGGCAAACTTCGCGAGGTAGCCCCTGGTAAGTGCACGTAACCTGCTTTCGCTCCAAGATTGCAGTCCGGAAAACGTCATATACCGCGCTTGACATCCGATGCTCTCCTTGGTTGAGCTTTTATATTTTACACTACTCGCCTAGGGGCCTTTAGGTCAAAGTAAAATCGACAAGCGTCAAAGTTATATGCGCTTCCGCGTCCGCTGCAGTCGCGAGAGATTCCAGGATCATTTCGGACTAAAATGTCTTCCGAGGATGGCCACCTCTTGCGTGGTCACTTCTGACATCACCTGTCCCATCTGCCCCGCCACGCCGCACCGTGCGGGCCGCCAACCTACTTCATGCTCCCGCTCCCCTGTGCTTAAATTGCGCCGCCGGGGGCGACGCTCGAAGCTTGGGAGCCAAGCCGTGCGACTTGTCATCATGCTGCTCATCCTGATTGGCGCCCTCGGCCTCGGCGCGCCGTCCTTCGCCCGCGACATCACGCTGCACAAGACCAGCGTCGAGGAGATGAAAGCGGCGTGCG
>CAZOTG010000314.1:0-3245 GCA_964582585.1 uncultured Chromatiaceae bacterium
TTAACTTGCTGCCCTGCCACGGTTTCCATAAATAGCGCGTGCGGATTTGCTAAGTCAAGTATATAAGTGCGAATATATACCTAATATTATACTTGACAGACCCACTAAAGCGGCTATAATGGCTGCAAATAAAGGGGTTCTGTGTTATGACTTCTGTCCTATCAGCCAAACACTTTCACGATGAGGCTGCGGCATATGAGTTTTTAGAGGGTCGGGTATGGCCGAACGGCCCCGTCTGCCCGCATTGCGGGGGCGTGGAGAGGCTTTCCAAGATGCAGGGTAAGTCCACCCGCATCGGTACCTTCAAGTGCTACCAGTGCCGCAAGCAGTTTACCGTGAAGGTCGGAACCGTGTTCGAGTCTAGCCACGTCAAGCTGCACATCTGGCTGCAAGCGGTCGCGCTGCTGACCAGCAGCAAAAAGGGCATTAGCTCAAACCAGCTTCACCGGACCTTGGGTGTCACCCTGAAAACCGCTTGGTTCATCGGCCATCGCATTCGTGAAGCTATGCGCGATGGTAAACTCGGGCCGATGGGCGGCAAGGGCGGGATCGTCGAGATGGACGAAACCTATCACGGCAACGTCGCCGTTCCGCGCGACGTGACCACTAGCGGACGCCCCTATACCAAGAGCGGAAAAACCGGCCCCTCGAATAAGCGCGCCATCGTCTCGCTCGTGGAGCGTGGTGGTAAGGTTCGCTCGTTTCATATCGAGCACGCCGACAAAGCAAACTATCAACGTGATTGCCTCACGCAACATCGCCAAAGAGGCTCGCGTTCATACCGATGAAAGCCGCCTCTATAACGACATGCTGCAACACGCTTCTGCGCATGAAAGCGTGCGGCACGCTTCCGGTGAATACGTTCGCGGCGACGTGCACACTAACACCGTTGAGAACGTATTCTCAGTGTTCAAGCGCGGGATGAAGGGAACCTATCAACACTGTGCGGAAAAGCATCTGCACCGCTATCTTGCCGAGTTCGATTTCCGCTATAACAACCGCATCGCGTTGGGCGTCAACGATCTAGCCCGTGCAGATAGCGCACTTAAGGGCATCGTCGGAAAACGCCTGACCTATCGCACAACTCATTAGCGAATTAGGCCAATGCCTCAAAAGTCCAAAGCTCGCGGAAGTCCGCGCAAGACTGGCGCGGCTACCAAGGCGAAAACACAGGCCGCGCGGTTTATAGACACCGCGCGGTCACTTGGCGTTGATGAGAGTGGGAAAGAGTTTGAGCGCGCGCTTAGAAAGATAGCTCCCCCGGCAAGGGGGCGTAAGGATGTGGGTTCTTCCTAAAATCTTGCATCAGATCGGTTAGGTTCTTTTTGTTGAAATACATCGTTCGACGCCGGTTTCCTTTCGGATTAATTGCAGTCCATGCGCGACGATCCGGTCGTTCAAAATTCCTCAATCGTTTATTTCCCTCGTATGCCAACACGTCTGCGGCCTGCAATGGGGTGTAATCTTCTTTGCCGCCGAATGTGAGCGAGATGAGTTGGTTGTTTGGGTCTCGGTGTTTCTTAAGGAAGGCAAAGCATTGTAGTGCGTCCTCCTTGTAATCATTATTTTCATGAAAAAATGCCACACGTTTCTTTTGTCCAACGCGCACCATACTTTCAAGCATATTTTGAACCACCCACTGAAAGCAGGCCGTATATGGGTTACCGAGCTTTTCCACAATTTCAGGGAATTGCTTTTGAACCTCGCGATAGTCGTCCATGACAATTCCCGCGACGGTGCCGATGAGATTTGCTCGGCCTATGACGGGCAATAGGTTAGCAACATATTTGTCCCTTTCTTTTGGGTCCCATCCTTTGAACTCGTTCTCTAGGGCCGCACAGTCGGTCGCGTGAAAGACCTTGATAGGCTTTTTTTGTCGGTTCCATTCCTTGGTCCAATCGCGCCAAATCGAGCCCAAGCCGATATAGGCGCCCACCGTCAACACTGGCGACCCATCGTGGATGCCAGACTCGTCCATATAGGTTTTCAGCACGACTACGTACCCGTCATGATTGGCGAGGATCGCCCGGCTTAGTTCCCAGACAAAACGAGATGAGCCGCTCATGACTCACCCGCTCGCCCAAGATATGGGTTGGGTCCGTGAAGTACAATATGCTGAATATTTACCTACAATCAACGAGTGTCAAGTCATTTTGCAGCAGCTAAAGTTCTCACTGGAAAGGACGGGAATCAGTGCCGGCAAGCAAATTTAATTTTGAGAGCAAAGGTATTGGAGAACTGCTTCGCGAGGATCAATTGGCGGTACCTCCGAACCAACGCTCCTACGCATGGGAAGACCAGCACATCAAAGACTTACTGCAAGATTTATCCGAGGCGATGGACAATGATGACGATGAATATTTTCTTGGTACAATTGTTCTGATCGAAACACCGCAGGAAGCTGCATCAATCGCAGATGGGCAACAACGTCTGGCGACCATTAGTATTGTCTTGGCCAGAATCCGCGACCGGCAGCTTAAGGCGGGCCGAAAACAAGCCGCCATCTCGATCGACACTAGTTTTTTGCGTTCTATTGATATGGAAACGGAAGAACGAACGGCCCGCCTTCAGCTCAATCTGGAGGATAATGAGTATTTCCGTACTCACATTCTTTCAGGACCAATTGACGAGGATTTTGACGAAGCCAATCGAAAAAAAGACGCCACACGGCCATCAAATAAAAGGCTTTTTCGCGCTTCCGAGTTAATCGAACAGTTTATCGATGATTTGTTGAAACCTGCTCGCGCGGACCATCAACCCGGCATACTCGCCAAATGGATAAAATTTTTAGAGCATAAGACGACAGTGGTGATAGTTATGCGCGGAACTTCACATTGAATGCGTACCTTTTCCATCTGTTGAAGAGAATGAGTTTTACACGATTGCTGAAAATCCACTCGCGGAAAGCTTAAGAGAATTTCAAAGGAAGCTTGGCGGGGTCAAGCCCGGCCATGACAAGAAAACCCTACCTTGAAAACTTCTTATACTTCAGCCGGTGCGGAATGACGCTGTCGGTCCCCAGCCGCCGCATCTTGTCGGCCTCGTAGTCCTGGAAATTGCCCTCGAACCATTCGACGGGACTGTCGCCCTCGCTTCTTCCCTCTCCCCTTGTGGGAGAGGTTGCCGAGCGAACGCCAGTGAGCGAGGCGGGTGAGGGGGAAGCGGCTGCGACGAGCCCCCTCACCCGGCTCGCGCTCGGATTCCCTCCGCGCGAGCCACCCTCTCCCACAAGGGGAGAGGGCAAG
>CAZOTG010000315.1:0-3226 GCA_964582585.1 uncultured Chromatiaceae bacterium
GCTTCTTCGCAACGCTCGCCGCGGTCGACTCGGCGAATCCCTACGGACCGATCGGCGCCAGCCGCACTCGGATGGTCGGCTTCCTGGCCGAGCCCGTCTTCATGATCGTCTTCTTCACCGTGTCCTTCGTCGCCGGATCGACGATTCCGTACATCGTCCAGCAGCACTGGGTCACGCCGCCGGCGAACTTCTTCACGCCGTCCCACGTATTGCTCGTGCTCGCGTTCCTGATGCTGATCCTCGCCGAGGGCGGGCGCATCCCGGTGGACAACCCGAGCGGCCACTTCGAGCTGGCGATGATCGACGAATCCAAGTCGCTCGAGTATTCGGGGCGCGGCTTCGCGCTGATGAAGTGGGGCGGACAGATGAAGTTCTTCGTGCTGCTGTGCGTTTTCCTCAACGTGCTGGTGGCGCCCTGGGGGCTGGCGCGAGAGCAGACCCTTGCAGCCGTGCTGCTGGCGATACCGCTGGTGCTGTTCAAGATTTTTTGCCTCATCCTCGTACTGGTGGTGATCGAATCGTCGCTGTCTAAGCTGCGCTTGTTTCGCATCGCCGAATTTCTGGGCGCCGCGTTCATCACCTCGGTGGCGGCGATGATCGCGCAGGTGTTTCTGGGCTGAACGACAATGAGCGAAGCGACGCGCCAACTGGTAGAGAACCTGAACGCGCTCGCGACCGGCCTGTTCCTGCTCACCGCGTTCGGCATCGTCGCCATGCGCCAGGCCCGCGGCTGCCTGCATCTGTTCATCGCCCAATCGCTGCTGCTCGCAGCGTCGGCTGCGCTGCTCGGATGGCGCTTCGATTCGGTGCACCTCTATGGTGTGGCGCTGGTCAATCTCATCAGCAAGCCGATCATCGTCCCGTGGCTGCTGCGCAAAGTCGCACCGGCGGAGCTCTACACGCGCCGCGAGATCGACCAGGTGCTGAACATTCCGACCACGCTGCTCATCGCCCTGGCCCTGGTGATAGCGGCCTATTTTCTGGGCGTACCGCTGGCGAGCGCGGCCGCACCCGGATATCACGGCCCGAACGTGCCGATCGGGGTCGCCGGACTCCTGCTCGGCGCCTTCACACTCTCGGTGCGGCGCGAGGCGATGCCGCTGTTGATCGGGCTCCTCGCGATGGAGAACGGCGCCTTTCTCGCCGGCATCTCCATCGCGCGCGACCTGCCCATGCTGGTCGAGCTCGCCATCGCCACGGACGGCCTGATCATCGTATTTATCGTGGGCGTGCTAGTGCGCGCGGTCGAGAAGCATGTCGGCACCACCGCCGTCGGCGATCTGGCGAGCCTGCGAGAGGGGCCAGTGAGACGAGGCACGCCATGAGCGTCATCTGGATCCTGTTCCCGCCGCTGATCGCCGCCGCGCTCGCCGGTATTCCTTTCAGGCGATCCCTGGCGCCGGGCGCAACGGTGGTTTCATGCCTGATCGTTCTCGCACTTGCCTCGGGCATGGCATGGCGCATTGCGGCTGGCGACTCGGTCACCGGCGGCCTCGGCCCAGGGTGGTCGAAGTGGATCGCGGTGGACGGGCTGAGCGCGCTGATCCTGCTCCTGATCGCACTGGTCGCGACCACCGCGGCGATTTATTCGGTCGGCTACATGGCGCACGGCAACCTGAAACCGGGCAGGCTGCGGCTCTACCACGCGAATTACAATCTGTTCGTATTCTCGATGCTCGCGATCCCGCTGATCGCAGAGCCGACGCTGGTCTGGATCGTGGTCGAGCTGACGACGCTGTGCTCGGCGCTGCTCGTTTCGTTCGAGAACACGCGCGAGGCGCTCGAGGCCGCCTGGAAGTATGTCGTGCTATCGCTCATGGGCGCGGGTTTCGCGCTGTTCGGGTTTCTGGTGCTTTTCGCCGCGATGCACACCGCCGGCGGCGGCACCTACACCTGGGCCGGGCTGGTCGCGGCGGCGCCAAGGATGTCGGCGCTGCTCACGCAAACGGCGTTCCTGCTGATCCTGATCGGTCTCGGAACCAAGGTCGGCCTTGTGCCGATGCACACCTGGCTGCCGGATGCCCACAGTCAGGCGCCCTCACCCGTATGCGCGCTGCTCTCGGGGATCGAGACCACTTCCATCCTCTACGTCATTTTGCGGCTATTTCCGATAATGCAGGGCGTGCCGGGCGCGCACGCGGAAACCTGGGCGCTCGTCCTGGGGCTGATTTCGGTCGGCACGGCCGCGTTCCTGCTGCTCCAGGTCGACGACTACAAGCGGCTGTTCGCGTTCTCCACCGTCGAGCACATGGGCATCATCCTGACGGCGGTCGGGCTCGGCGGTTCCGCCGCCGATTACGGGGCCATGCAGCAGATCGTCACGCATTCGGTGACCAAGAGTTTCTGTTTCTTCGCCGCTGGGGCGACGCTGCTCGTGGTCGGCACGCGCGAGATTGCGGCGGTGCGCGGGCTGATCCGCCGCGCGCCCATGGCGGGAGCGGCGCTGATCCTGGGCGGCCTCGCCATCGCCGGCGCGCCGCCATTCGCCGTGTTCCTGAGCGAGTTCGCAATCCTGAAAGCGGGGCTCGCGCAGGGGCACTACCTTGCGACCGGTCTCCTAGCCTTCTTCATCGTCATCGCATTCTTCGGCGTGATGGCCCACCTGAACCGAATGGTTTTCGGGGCGCCGATTCCTCCCACTACGCAAGAGACGAAGCGTTCCCGCTTGCCGTTCAGCTGCAGGCTGGCGCTGATTCTGGCTGCCGTGCCCGTGCTCGTGCTCGGCGTCTACATCCCGCCGCCGCTGCAGGCGCTACTGCAACAGGCCGCTGCGGCATTGGCAAGGTAATGCGCCCATGGACTGCGCCGAGTTCAAGGATCTGATCGAAGCCGCCTGGCCCGGGCGGGCGCGCTGCAGCTTCGACGCTGCCGCCCGCGTGAACGAAGTGGCGTGCGAGCGCGCGCTGCTCGCCGATCTGTGCCGGCGTCTGTTCCACGAATGGGGCTTGGGCTTTGCCGGGCTGTTCGTCGAAGAGGGCACGCAGGAGTGGCGTTTGCGCTACGTGTTCTACGGCGCGCGCGACGCCGGCTGGGTTCACGTGCTTGTGGCCGCGCCGCTCGCGGAAAAGGTCTTCCCGAGCATTGTCGTCGAATCGAGAATTTTCGCCGCGGACTGGCACGAGCGCGAGGCAGAGGACATGTACGGCGTTGTCTTCGAGGGTCATCCGCGCCTGGGCGATTTCGTGCTCCACGACGACGCGTGGCAGGAAGGCGTCGAGCCGATGCG
>CAZOTG010000316.1:0-2208 GCA_964582585.1 uncultured Chromatiaceae bacterium
ATTCTTCCGGGGCGAGTTTATCTTCGAGAAAGCGCTGCCAACGCTCTTGACTAAGTATCTTGCATGTCATTACCGGACCTTGTCGCTCTCAGTTTCAAGATTTCTTGCATGATGCGTTTGCGGAATCGCGTCCTGAAACGATTAAGCCTGGTAGTCACCAAGGTTTGAGAAATACCCTGTATTTCCGCAATATCAATTGTACTTTTTCCCTCCAAATAAAATAACCGAATGGTCTCCTTGAAATCCGGCTTGCCGAGGCCGTTGATAACGTCCTCGACTACCTGCAACTCGGCAACGCTCCATTCGCGATCGTCTTTTGTCATAATCTGCGCGATTACTTGATAATCCCTCAGCATGGTGTTGTGCGTACGTTGCTTGCGCACAAAGGAGATGCACTTATTCCTGGCGATCTCCTTGAGCCAACCGATGAAGCGGGAATGATCCCGGAGCTGTCCTAACTCACGGAAGGCGCTGATAAAGGCCTCTTGGCACAGATCATGGGCCTGGGCGGAATCGCCACGGCTGAAATCCAGGCACATGGAAAAAACGGTTTTGCGATGACGGCTAAAGAGAAGGCTATACGCCTGCTTGTCCCCATCTAACGCCGCTTGGACCAGCCGGCTATCCGTGCAAGAGCTTTCTTTGAATAGGGCGTCACTGACGGGGGAATTGTCACACTTGGAATTGATCAGGAATGCGTCTGGCATAGCTGTTATCTTCGTCATACATAGGAAGAAACTATCAACAGAGCCAGATTCCTATGGCAGGCAGGGTGTCCTTACGCGGTCTGTGATCACCCTCTGCATCTTTTAAGCAGTGCGTCAGGATAGATGAAAACCATCATATTGTCCAGGCAACTGGAAGGGCCCACTTCATCCTTGATCTATAATTATTATATTTATCATATAATTATATAAATTTTACGATAATATTACATGCCGGAAGTCTTGGTGACATTTTGGCGTTATTGGCTACTCCGCTGAAGATCGCCACGCATAGGCGTATGCGGAATAGGCACCCAGCACACCGGCTCGATACCCTTCGATCACGACAGCCAGCCTGGGTTGGCGGCCTTGAATGGTGCGTCGCTGGGACTTTAATGGGGATAGCCTCCGAACGAGAGGCCATGCAATTGAGGGTACTGCAAAAAAATCCAGGTTAGAATTGACGCTTAATCGTCGCCATTGTCACAGATTATCGGCGTCGGCATTTGCCAGCAGCATTCCGGAGGTCTCTATGAATTGCTTGCCGGCATCGGCGATGATCTGGGTTTCATCGAAATTCGCCGCCACAAGGCCGGTCGCCCGCCACAAGGCCTTGTCGATATCGAGAGGTTCGTCGCGGCGCGGCATGGGCGCGAACAAGGCGCCCAAGTCGGAACGGTCAGCCAGAGCATCCGCGATCTTGACGATGGCGGCCTGCTGCTTGGAACACACCGCATCCAGGGGGTTATGATGACAACTGATCGCCTCCACCAGGGTATCGGGAAGACTCCACAGAGCGGCCAGCATGCCGCCCAGATCGGCGTGATTGAATCCGAATTCCTGTTGCTCCACGTAGGCGAGGGTCTGCTCGTCCCCTTGGGCGATCATCAGTAATTCCTTGGCCTTTTCCGGCACCCTGGCGAATATCACCAGCGAGCCTATGTCATGGAGCAGTCCCGCGACGAACAGACGCTCGGGATGCAACACCCCGCAGCGCTTGCCCAAATAGCGGGCGATGATCCCGCAAAACAGGCTGTGGCGCCAGAAGGTGTCCATATTGATGATCTCCACCGGGATCCTGGAAAACGAACGAATCGCCGATACCGATACGGCGAGGCTGTACAGTTCGCGGGTCCCGACGATGGCGATGGCGCGGGACAGGGTATCGATCCTGCTGGAATAATTATAAAAGGAGCTGTTGACCAGTTTGAGGAGGCGCGCGCTGAGGTTGGGATCGCTGGCGATCACCTCGCCGATCTCATGGGCCGTGGACATGGGCGATTCCACCAGATCGAGCAACTGGATACAGACCTCCGGCGGGGACACGAGTCCCGCCACGTCTTTGGTCCATTGATAGGCGAGATCGCTGGTGCAATCTTCAACTTGCCTTGCTTCTGCGGTTTGCATCTTAGCGTCTACCCCTAAGAATCATTTTTGAGAACCCGTTCACAGTTTTCGGACATCCGTCCGGTTTCTTGACGTAGAGCACATATCATCATCTTTC
>CAZOTG010000316.1:2218-3219 GCA_964582585.1 uncultured Chromatiaceae bacterium
CTCTCTATATATCTGTGCGATCAATCACAGAATAGTACCCTGCATTTTTGCAACAATCCCTTCACCGAGAATTTAGCGGCACTTTCAGCGGCAATTTTAATGGATAAAGGTGAATCGGAATGGCTACCAAAGACTCTGGAAATGTGGTGCAGTTACAGGAGCATGAGGCCTTTACCAGAAGGTTCAGCCCGGCGGGCGCGGCGCGCCTGCTGCACGACTGCAGGGATAAGGCTCTGGAACGCATCGCCAAAGCGCTGGCGCGCGCCATGGACAACGTGGACGATGCCCTGTTCGCGCTGGCGGACAAGGCCAGCACCAATACCCTCCAGGCACACTACTTCGACGCCATGCGGGAGATTCGCATCAAGCGCCAGGAGATCGAAACGTCGTTCAAGGACAACTTCGGCGAAGCCTCCGACAGCCTGATCTCAAATACCAAGCCCACGGCGGCCCGCAACACGACCGCCAATATTACTGAGATCGGACTGAGCCTGGTCGAACACGACGATCTGGAAGAGTCCCTAGCCATCAACACCCTGGCAGACAAACTCGAGACCCTTTGTCATGGTGAATTGTTCGCCCTCGACAAACGGGTCGGATTCCTGCTCGATCAAAAAGAACCGGCGACGGAAGCCAATCCCATCGGCCCCAAGACCATCTGCAATGCCTTCAAGTCCGCTTGCGTTAATATCGAATCCGGCGTGGATATTAAAATCATCGTCTTCAAATTGTTCGACAGGTATCTCTGCGAAAACATCCAATTCATCTACCACGAGATCAACGACTACCTGGCGAGCAACGCCGTGCTGCCAAGGATCGCGACACAGATCAAGAACGGCCAGGCTCAGACGGGCAATGGCTACTATCCCGGCGGCAACATGACCAATAGTCCTAACGGCGCCGAACCAGACTTTCTCTCGGCCTTCACGCAATTGATGGCTGTCAACCGGCCACAGCCCGGCAACGGGATGTGCCTCGGCCAAGTGATAGAGGGCGGCATG
>CAZOTG010000317.1:0-3202 GCA_964582585.1 uncultured Chromatiaceae bacterium
CTGGTCTCGGCGACATGGCCGTTGTCCAGGGACTGATAACGGAACAGGCCGTGCAGCCAGCCGTCCAGCTGATCGCCGGTGGCCAGATCGTAGGACAACTCCACGTGGCCGTAACCGCTGGGCAGGGTCTTTTTAGACTGGATCAGGAAGGCGTTGACGTCCAGCAGGCTCATTTCATTGCGCGGCATATTCCCAAAAGAATGGCGCGCTATCTCCGTACCCTTGGCGTCGTACATCACCGCCGCCAGCGGCAATTCCTTTTGACATGTCGCCATGGGGGTGGGCAACACCTCTGTGCGGAACTGTTGGGTCGGCAGGATCGGCGCAGGCAAGATATAGCCCTTGCCCAAATAGCCGGACACCTTGGGATAATTGGTGTCGTAATTGAGATCACTGCGCTCCACGTTGGCATGGGCGATGCGGCTGCGACCCTGATGCTTGAAGACCTCGTAACGGGGACGCACGAAGTATTTGCCGGCGCACACCTCGATTTGCTCGGGCCAGCGCAGTTCGGGCAGCAACGCCGCCACGTCCAGACCGTAGGTGCCGAAGGCCGGTATCTCTTTTTGCAGATAACGGGTATCGCTGTCCACGCCCATTCTCCGCATCCCCACCGCTCCGGCGGGGATAGGGATGGGCAGGCTATTCTCGATCCACAGTACCACCTTCTCGTCGTCTTGCGGCGCCGGCAGGCCGCCGTAAAACTCCGACGGCCAGGAGTTGGCGTCATGGGTGCAGGACAATACCTTGGGATCGTCGCCATAGGTGTCCAGGGCATACTTCACGATGTCGTGACCGGCAACCCTGGTGACGTGCATGAACAGGCTGCCCTGGAATTCCGTCAGACCGAAGCGCTTGCGCACCTCGGCGCTGTCGATGACGATGCTCCCCACGCTGGCAGGCATCTCCAAAGACCACTGCGCCAGCACCTGGCCCTCATGATCGAACAGACACAGCCACATGCCCGTTTCCTTGGCGCCGTAGCCATGCCAGTAATTGCTGGTCATGAGACGGGTATGGTGACCGGCCTGGTCGCGGAACAGGGCGAAATTTGTGGCGAAATTGAGTGGGTCGAGATAGCGCCGGGTGTTGGTGAGCATCTTGTCCGGCAGGCGCATGCTGTCGAGCGTTACCACCTTGGCACCTTCCGGGATAAAGTGTTGGACCTGCTGTATCGCACGCTGGGCATCGAAGGCCGCCACCAACAGTGTCTTGGCCTGGCACTGCGGCATGCCCGTAACCGCCTGGGTGGTTTGACCGAACAGCGTGCGGCCAACCTCCTCGACACGCTGCACGAACACCGCCTGGATGTCCACGCCATTGAGGCTGTGGAGATTGGCAAAGGCCTCGGCGTGACCCAGCGGGTCGTAGATCGCGACGGGGCCGGCTGCACGCAGGGCGGCGACCAGAGTCCGGCCCTCGTCGGCGGTCTTGGGGTGAGTCAATGCCTTGAAGAGGGCGTTGCCCCCGGTAACATTGCTGAAGGTGGCGATATTGAGGCCCATGACGGTATCCCTGGATTCGGCGAGTGGATATTAAAAAACGACTGGGCAAATTATTGCACTTCCAGTGGAACCTTGCCACCGGTGACCTGCATTTCCCAGGGAACAATGGCGCAACGACTACCTGCGCATCACCGGAGGCTCATATCACCATGAGTTCGCGATACCGATCCACGGCGTCGGGATCCACATCCATGGCCTTTTCCAACAGACGCGCCGCTTCCTCCCGCTCCCCCGCCGCCCGCAAGGTGATGACGCATTGCGCGAGACAGCGCGCAAATTTCTCCCGCAGACGATGGCGCAGTCGCTGCGCCCATTGCCCCTCCTCATCGCCCAAAAAGGGACCGCGGTAAAGATCAAGTAACTTCTCTGCACACTCCCGGATCGCAGTATCCTTTTTATCGATTTTGTCCGCCTGGCCAAACTGGCGTTCCAGCGTCCGCACGTCCAACCAACAGCGGCGCTCGTCAAGGCTCACTCGTCCGCCTTTCACAACGATCGCTTCCTCACCGATCAGCTTGCGCAGCCGGGAGGCGGTGGTGGTAAAGGCCGAGATAGCCGCATCTCCCTCGGCGTCAGGCCACAATATCTCGGCGACCCGGTCAACCCTTACCTCCGCGCCGCCCAAGGCGATCAGCGCCTCGAGCAGAGCCAGCGGCTTGCTCTGGGCCCTGGTTTCGGTGATCACCTGATCATCAATCACCACCTTGAAATGTCCCAAGGTGTAAATCCTGACCGACCACGGCCAGGCCTCGATGGCGGGATCCTCGGGCAGGAGCTTGCGCTTACGGATCAATTGCCGGACATAGTCCTCTTCGATGCCGGCACGCAACGCCTCGGCACAGAGGCGGGTCATCATGCGTGGAAACCATAAGAAGTTCCCAAAGTAACGTTGATTGCGGCCCAGATCTAAAGCTTCATTTAGGACCGCATGAGCTTCTATCAGATTTCCCGATAGAATTGATATGTAAGCTTCGATAAGCAAAACCTGATAGCGCATTCGTGGAGTAGCGCTGTAACCATGATTCTTAACGATCGCGAGATTCTCTAAAGCTTCCGCATAATGCCCGGTTTCACTATAACTATTGGCAACGAGGCACCTCATTTCCATTTCACAAGTTGGCGCCATAAAACGGGAGAAACCTTCACATGCAGCCAAACCAAGCCTGGCAGCTTGCGCATAATCACCGCAGATCAGAGAAGTCCAGGCAGCTGCCCAGCAATACCAAGCCTGATCCATAGGTTGATATGGCCCTATCAGTTCCTGTAAACCGCCAATTATGTGTTTTGCTGTCTCAGTATCGTTACTTAAGAGACACAGCTGTGTTTCATAAACATTAGTGATAAACCTAAAGAAGACAAGATTATTATTCTCAACTAACTCTGACGCAGGATGAGCGATGTCATATAAAATTTTCACTTCTCCTGCTAGAGAATAAGGCAATATAGACATGTACCGCCAAAATATCTGATTTACTACAGTTAGTTCCGGCGCGTTCAGCAGCGGCATATACCGCATCATGATTTGTTCACACTGTTCCCTATCACCTAAAATCAGTGAGTAGTAATAAAGAAGATGACCCGCCATAAATACTTTTTGATTTACATCGATATCCGCATCCAAAAGTTCCACAAGCCTTATAGCGAAAAATGGTAAATTGGTATCATTAGGCCAAACAAACATTCCTTGTGAAACAAAG
>CAZOTG010000318.1:0-3198 GCA_964582585.1 uncultured Chromatiaceae bacterium
GGCGGTGCTCTAGCGTGACTCCCTCTCTCTGAGGGAGAGGGTCGGGGTGAGGGGATCTACACCCCTCATCCTATCCTTCTCCCTAAGGGAGAAGGAACGTTCTCGTGAACGATCTGCTATAAGGACACACATGCGTATTACGAAACCGCCTCACCCCGCCGCACCACGGACACTCCCGCCAGCCCCAGGGCCAGTTGCAGCATTTCATCCCAGGCATTGCCCGCCGCGGCGCCCTTGATGATGCGGTCCGTGCGCCCCGCCTGACGCAGCAGCTGTCGCAGTCTTTGCGGGGAACAGCGCTTGAGCGTAGCGCTCACCAAGGCCTTGCGGTTCTCCCATACTCTGTTTTTGTAGAGCACCTGATCCATCGCCGTTCCCCGCCGCAGTTCATCGGCCATACCCGCCAGGGCGCGAATCTCCCGGGCCAGGACCCATAACACCAGGGTCGGTTGCTCACCCTCGCCTTGCAAACCGCGCAGGATGCGCGTCACCGCGGCGCCCTCCCCGGCCATGGCGCGATCCGCCAGATCATAGACGCTGTAGCGGGCGCTGTCGGCCACGGCAGCGGCCACCGCCACACCATCCACCGCACCCGTGCCGCGCAGCAATAACAATTTCTCGATCTCCTGGGCGCAGGCCAGCAGATTGCCTTCCACACGCTCCGCCAACATCGCCACCGCCTCGGCGTTGGGCTGTAGACCACGGGCACGCATGCGCCGCTCGATCCATGCCGGCAGTTGCGCAGCCTTGAGCGGCCACACCTGCACCACCACCCCCGCCTGCTCCAGTGCCGTGAACCATTTGCTGCGCTGCGCCTCCTTGTCGATCTTGCCGCTGATCACCAGCAATACATCGCCGGCGGGCGGATGGGCGGCGTACTCTCTAAGCACCTTGGCCCCCGCCTCCCCCGGCTTGCCCGTGGGCAGGCGCAGCTCCAGCACGCGCTGTTCGGCGAACAATGACAGGGCGTCGCGCGCCTGCAACAAGGCGTTCCAATCAAAGCCCGTTTCCACATTGAACACCAGGCGCTCTCCGCACCCCTGGTCGCGGGCACGGGCGCGGATGGCGTCGCACACCTCCGCCACCTGCAGGGGCTCATCGCCGCTCACCAGGTAAAGTGGCGCCAGATTGCGCTGGAGATGGGACGGGATTTGTTCGGGCTTGAGTTTCATGGCGATTTGGCCAGCTCCGCCTCCAGACGCCGCATTATCTGCCGCACTACGGCGTGCCGCATGTCCTGCACCAGGCGTGCCTGCTCCGTGTCCTTGGCCAGGACTTCGGACTCGTTGAAGGTGTAGTCGCGCTGCTGGTCCAGGGTCTCGGGGGCGATGATAATTTTGCCGTCGGCGCGGCGCACGGCATAGGTGGCCGCGTAGCTCACCTCGTACTCCTCCACCTTGCCGGTGGATCCCACCGACAGCACCCGGCGCTGAACATCCTCGCTGATCAGATCGATCACCAGCTGCGCTTCTTTTTGATTTTTCACCACAGGTACCTTGGAGACCACGAGATAATAGCGCACCTCCTGCAGCAAGGGTCCGGCGGTCCCGGTGAGATAGGTGGGAGGGAGCTGCACGCCTTCCGTCACGCTGCCGCGCAGGTGGAAGCCGCACGCGCTTAACAGCGCGAGAGAAAAGAGCAAAGTGAAAAGAGCAAAGATCTTCGTAATGTGTCTCATATTTTTGCTTTTACTTTCCTCTTTACTCTTTCCTCTTTACTCTGCTGCAACGATATTTACTAAGCGCCCGGGTACGACTACGATCTTTTTCACTGCTTTGCCCTCTATATGGCGCTGCACGTTTTCTTCAGCGAGTGCGGCCTGCTCGATTTCCCCCTTGGTGGCGTCCGTTGCCACCTCGATGCGGCCGCGCAGTTTACCGTTGACCTGCACCACCAGTTCCACCACGTCGCGCGCCAGGGCGGACTGGTCGGCCTCAGGCCAGGGGTGATCGAGTACCGCACCGTCATGACCCAGACCCTGCCACATGGCATGGGCGATATGCGGCACGATGGGTGCCAGCATCAGGGTCACCGCCTCCAGCGCCTCCTGCATCACGGCATGGCCCTGCGGCGTGTCGTCCTCGAATTTATAGAGGGCGTTGACCAGCTCCATGTTGGCGGCGATGGCGGTGTTGAAAGTGTAACGCCGTCCCACGTCGTCGCTCACCTTAGCGATGGTCTGGTGCACTTGATTGCGTATGGCGCGCTGCGCATCGTTGAACTGCGATGTATCGAGCCGCGGCATGTCGTCGTGGTTGATGTGGCCCACCGCCAGCTTCCACAGGCGTTTCAAAAAGCGATGCGCGCCCTCCACACCGGCATCGTTCCACTCCAGGGTCATCTCCGGCGGCGAGGCGAACATCATGAACAGGCGCACGGTGTCGGCGCCGTAGCGGGCCACCAGGTCCTGGGGGTCCACGCCGTTCTTCTTGGACTTCGACATGGTGCCGATGCCGCCGTATTCGACGGTCTGGCCGTCGCTCTTCGCGGTTGCGGAAATAATCTTGCCCTGAGCGTCGCGCGTCACCTCCACGTTGTCCGGCGAATAGTAAGTGATGCCGGATGCCGCGCCTTTACGAAAAAAGATATGATTGAGCACCATGCCCTGGGTGAGCAGTCTGGCGAAGGGCTCGCGCACCTGGGTCATCCCTAAGTCGCACATCACCTTGGTCCAGAAGCGCGAATAGAGCAAATGCAAAATTGCGTGCTCGATGCCGCCGATGTATTGATCCACCGGCATCCAGTAGTCGGCGCGCGCGTCCACCATGGTCTTGCCGTCGTAGCAGGCATAGCGGAAGAAATACCAGGACGAGTCCACGAAGGTGTCCATGGTGTCGGTCTCGCGCTGGGCTGTGCCGCCGCATTTCGGACAAGTGCAATTCAGAAACTCGGCGGACTTGGCGAGCGGATTGCCGGAGCCGTCGGGTACCAGCTCCTCGGGCAGCACCACCGGTAATTGTTCGTCGGGTACCGGCAGGTCGCCGCACTTGCCGCACTTGATCATCGGTATCGGCGTACCCCAGTAGCGCTGACGCGAGATGCCCCAGTCCCGCAGCCGCCAGGTGACTTTCTTTTCACCGAGATTCCTTTCGGCGAGATCGGCGGCGATGGCATCCACCGCCTTCTCGAAGTCGAGGCCGTCGTATTTGCCGGAGTTGATGCATGTTCCGTATTCCGCGTAGGCTGCCTGCCACGGCG
>CAZOTG010000319.1:0-3180 GCA_964582585.1 uncultured Chromatiaceae bacterium
GCTGCGGGAGACGGAGCGTTACCTGGCGCAGATTTCCGATGTGATCAAGAACAGCACCCGTTTCGCCATGCTTGCGAACAACCAGGCTTACGTAGGTAACATCATTCATGACGTCGGCAACCAGGGGAACATAGAAAAAGTCAGGATACTCAAGGAGGACGGCACCATCGTTCACTCTACCTACCCGCCCGAAGTGGGGCTGAAGGTGGGGCGCAAGGCTGAGCCCGACATCTTCTGGGAAAGAAACGGCGCGTCGCCGGAGGCGATTTTGCAGACACAGCGCTTGCGCACCTTCTCCACGTTCGAGGGCAAGCACATGCTGAGCAGCGTGGATGTCATTCGCAACGAACCCTCCTGTTACAACTCGGAATGCCATCACCACAGCAAAGCCGAGTCGGTTCTCGGCGTCGTCGACATCCAGTATTCCCTGGACGACATGGACCGGAGGATGCGCGCCAACGCGATCACCATGGTGGCCTTGTCCCTGGGATTCATCCTGCTCGCCGCGCTCACCGTGGGCTTTTTCGTCCACCGCCTGGTCTATGTGCCCCTGCGCGACCTGGAGGCCGGCGCAAGGAGGCTGTCTTCGGGGAACCTGGACGAGACTATCCCGGTGCGCAGCGACGATGAATTTGGCCAGTTGGCGGCCTCGTTCAACGCCATGACAGTGGCGCTGCGAAAGTCCGAGGAGGAGTTGCGGGAATGGGGCCGCACGCTGGAGCATAAGGTGGAGAAGCGAACCCAGGAGCTGCGCATCGCCGAGGCGGAAACGGCGCGCAGCGAAAAGCTGGCTTCGGTAGGCCTGCTCGCCTCCGGAATCGCGCATGAACTAAACAACCCGCTTACCGGCGTACTCACGTTCACCACGCTATTGCGCAAGAAAATGCCCGACGGAAGCCCGGACGCTGAAGACCTGGATCTGGTAATTCGGGAGACCAAACGCTGCGCCACGATCATCCGCCGGCTGCTCGATTTTGCCCGCGAGAAGACACCGGAAAAGAAGTTCGCCGACCTCAACCGCGTGATCGAAGACACGGCGCGCATCATCGAGCGGCCCGCGTCTTTCCGCGATATCGAAATTGCGATGGATCTCGACCCGGACTTGCCGCAGGTATGGGTGGACGCCGACTTGATCAAGCAGGTCATCATGAATATGCTGGTCAACGCACAGCATGCGATCGAGCACGAAGGGAGCATTACCGTTCGCACTCGCCGCTGCCCGCAGCCCAGGAGCCCCGAACCGGGCATGGCGCCCGTGCCTACGGTGGAAATCGCTATCATTGATACCGGCTGCGGAATCCCGGAGAAAGATCTCAAGCGGATCTTCGATCCTTTCTTCACTTCGAAAGAGGTGGGCAAGGGCACCGGGCTGGGGCTATCGGTGAGTCACGGCATCATCAGGGCCCACGGCGGAGCAATCGAGGTGGAAAGCACGGTGGGCGGGGGCTCAAGCTTCCATATTTATCTCCCGGTGGAACCCCCCGCCGGCGACGCGTAGAGCAGCAGGAGCAATAAATGAAGGCCAGGATACTGGTGGTAGACGACGAAGAAATCGTTATTCGCAGCTGCCTGCGCATTTTGGGCGACGACGGCGAATACGAGGTCGAGGGAATCCAGGACGGCATGGAGGCCCTGCGTAAAATCGACGAGGGTCATTACGACGCGCTGATCCTGGACATCATGATGCCAAGAATGGACGGCCTGGAAGTCCTGCGTCGAGTGAAAGAGACGCACCCGGACATCGACGTCATCATGGTCACGGGCTTGTCCCAGATCGAGACCGCAGTGCGCTCGATGAAGCTCGGCGCCTTCGACTACCTGCCCAAGCCGTTTGACCCGGATGAACTCAAACTGGTGGTGAAACGCGCGCTGGAGCGACGGCAGCTGATGCAGGAAAACCTCGACCTCAGGAGCGAGGTGAGTTCCAAATACCGCTTCGAGAACATCATTGGGTCCAGTCCGCAGATGCAGAACGTCTACCGCATGATCGCGAAATGCGCCCCAACCAACAGCACGGTGATGCTCACGGGAGAGAGCGGGACCGGCAAGGAACTGGTCGCGCGGGCCATACACTACAACAGCCTGCGCAAGGACAAGCCCTTCGTCGCAGTCGATTGCAATTCGCTCAGCGAAAATTTGCTCGAGAGCGAGATGTTTGGCCACGTCAAGGGTTCCTTCACCGGGGCGGTGACCAACAAGAAAGGCATGTTCGAGGTCGCGGATAGCGGAACCCTGTTCCTCGACGAAATCGGCAACGTCTCGCTCACCACCCAGGCCAAGCTGCTGCGCGTGATCCAGGAGCACGAATTCAAAGCGGTAGGGGATACCCGGACCCAGAGCGCCAATTTCCGGCTGATCACCGCCACCAACAAGGACCTGAAGGCGATGGTGGCCGAGGGCACGTTTCGCGAGGACCTTTTCTACCGCATCAATATCTTTCCGATCGCGATCCCGCCGCTGCGCGAGCGCCGCGACGACATTCCGCCACTGGCCTTCCATTTTCTCAATGTGTTCAACGAGGAATTGGGAAAGACGGTGGTCGAGTTTTCCGAAGGGGCGATGAGCGCGCTGGTGCACTACGACTGGCCGGGAAACGTGCGCGAACTCGAAAATACGATACACCGAGCGGTAATCCTAGCAGCCGACAAGGTCGTGCGCCAAGCCCACCTAGCCAACATCATCGACATGTTGCCGCGGCTCGATCTGGACGTGCCCCGGACGAGCGACGAGCTCAAGCGCATCAAGAAGCTCGCGCGAGAAAAATCGGTGGAGAACATCGAGAAGCTGTTCGTCCTCGAAGCGCTCAAGCGCAACGCCTGGAACGTAACCAGGAGCGCCGAGGAAACCGGCATGCAGCGCGCGAATTTCCAGGCGATGATGAAGAAGTACGACATCCGCATCCGCGGCACGGAACAAGATCCCGACGCGGGCTGACGCCACGGCTGGTCCAATGCCGTAGACGGGTCTAGCGACAACCTCCGGGACGACCAGGAGGCGTTTGCATTTGACATCAGCACCGGCCGAAGTCGCTGTGGCTTGGTAGCCGAGTGAAGCCATTTCCCAGTGAATTAGCGCACGCGCTTCCACTTGCCCGACGCGGCTTTATCGGTCAATCCGGCCTCTTTATGACAATTATCAATCGACCATACAAGGGTGTGCATAAACTTTAAACACGCCTTG
>CAZOTG010000320.1:0-3171 GCA_964582585.1 uncultured Chromatiaceae bacterium
CCTGCTCTTGTGGATAAGATTTCTCGCTACGCTCGAAATGACAGATGATCGTAAGGCGGAACGCGCTGCGCGTTTCCGCCCTGTATTGGATTATTTAGCGCCCTGGATGAACGGGTCCTGATGAACGGGGTCGGACCCACGCAACTCCTAGAATCGACAGGATTTATAGTTCAAATTGATACGTAAATAAGCCTTAGAAGCCGCTTTTTCTGGGTGAAATGCCGCCTTTAAGAAGGCGGAATATTCTTCAGCGTGTAAAAATAATCCTTAGCCTTTGACCTGAGCCCAAAAGGGACAGATTTATTTGAGTTGATGTCGCAAAATGAGACATCATGCGCAGCGGCTCGCGGCCACGGCGGGCAGCACGGACCGCCACCACCTGCCGCGTAATGGGTATCCCCGTTGGCTCTAAACTAGGAATAGAGTCAAATTGCAAGGCTTATAAATGGGGTAAAAACATGGCATCTATCATGATAGGCCATGGTATCCGTGATCCAAGCAAGCTGGCTATCATTTTTGGGTCGCCGCTCGGTGGTGAAGACCGGTGCGATATCACCGAAGCGTCGCCATCGATCCTAACGGGCGGATGATTCCCGGAAAGGGATTCGAAGCCAGAAAACACTGTTCATAGGAGAGACACGTGGCAAACCAACCAGAGATTACCAACATGGCGCTGTTCTGCGATTTCGAGAATATCGCGCTGGGCGTGCGCGACGCCAATTACGCGAAGTTTGACATCATGAAGGTATTGGAGCGTCTGCTGCTTAAGGGCAGTATTGTGGTTAAGAAGGCCTATTGCGACTGGGAGCGCTACAAGGATTTCAAGGCGACTATGCACGAAGCGGCGTTCGAGCTTATCGAAATCCCGCATACGCGCCAGTCGGGTAAGAACTCAGCCGACATCCGAATGGTCGTCGATGCGCTAGACCTTTGCTACACAAAATCACATGTGGATACCTTCGTGATTATCAGCGGCGACTCGGATTTTTCCCCACTGGTTTCCAAGCTGCGCGAGAACGCCAAAACCGTGATCGGGATTGGTGTGAAGGGCTCCACATCTGACTTGCTGAGCGCCAACTGCGACGAGTTCATCTTTTATGACGACTTGGTACAGGCACAGGAAGCGAAAAGGAGACGGGCTACAAAGAAGACACCCGCCAAGCCTGCTGCGGGCGCCGCCAAACCCAGCGGAGAGAAGGGCGAGGATGACAGGCGCCAGGAGGCGCTCGATTTCATCGTCGAGACCGTCGAGGCATTGATCGCCGAGCGCGGTTCCGATGAAAAGATCTGGGGTTCGATGGTTAAGACGACGATGCAGCGGCGCAAGCCGGGGTTTGCTGAATCATATTACGGCTATCGCTCATTCAAGGAACTGGTCGAGGATGCGCAGAAGCACAAACTGGTTGTGGTAGTGCGCGACGATAAATCGGGGCAATACACCATTAGGCTGCCACCGGCTGATTAGACGCGCCCGCCAAATGGGACAGGGGAGAGCGGGGTCGGACCAGCGGGTCGGACCCGCGTAACCTATTAAGCGGCCAAGGCTTTTAGTCAAAATAGATGCGAAAAACTGCCTTAGAAGCCCCTTTTCCTGGGGTAGAATGCCAGCTTTAAGAAGTATGATCCAAAGGGAACGGCTTTATTGATCAGACAAAGTTGCGGAGTGACTCATGGACAAGAGACGACTGCATAATCGGCTTCTGATATTGGCGGGGGTCATTTTTCTGATCGGGGTGATTGTACAGCTGTATTTCATGCTGACTGCGAAGCAATAACGGCTCTCGCTCATGATCCTGTATTGATGTCGCGGTGCCCGAACGAGGCGCCGGATAGACTATGTGCTTCTCTCTATATTTTTAACTTCCTGGATTCCAGCTCCTGTGCCCTTTGGGTATTCGCTGGAATGACGGGATAAGATTTCTACCCATTCAATTAATTGGGGTCAGATCACAATTTTCCCTAATATTATTAGACCTCCAAAGGCGACAGATTTATTTGAGGATTAACGCCGCGAGAAGTGCGCCAAATAACTTCGTCCCTTTCGATGTCGTCATGGTTTGTGGTTTAAGTGCAGTAGTATCTATCCTCTCTGCGAGGCAATAAATCGCTTCCAGGCAAATTACTTCTTCGACATGGCGTCGATGAAGCTGTCCGCCTCGGCGATCGATTTGTTCATGTCGCGGATCAGGGCGGAGATGTCGGTCTCGATGGAGCGCTTCTGGTTGCGCAGGGAGGCGATGGCGTTTGCATTGAGGTTGTGCTTGAGGAACAGCACCCGGTCCTGGAAGGCATTGAGTACGGGGTGGATCTTCTTCTCCGCCCGGTCCATGGCGGTGATGAGTTTCTTGTATGACGCCTTGGTTCTTTTCAGGTCCCTATCGCTGGCGCGGCGCAGACTCTGATCGGTGTACTTGCCGAGTTCGTCGTTCCATTCGGAAAACAGGCTGTCGGCCACGTCCTTGACGCTGTCGATGCGGTCCTTGACATCGTCGGCGCGGGACACGCTGTCTTCGTATTCGTCCTTGAGGGTCCGGTATTGCGCCTCGAGATCGCCGCCGCTGTAATTGGTGACGGCGATGAATTTATCCAGCGCGGAACTGAACTGTTTCTTGGCGTCCTGCTGGGCCTCGCGCGCCTTGTCCACGCGCTTGACCAGGATGTCGCGCTTCTCGACGCCGAATTTCTCCATGGTGTCGTAATAGATGGTTTGGCAGGCGCCGAGGGTCAGCAGCGCAATCAGCCCAAGGGCCGGGAGGCGGTAGCGCGAGTGTGAGGGCGTGCTGGCGGGCATGGGGCGCAATCGGGCTGGATGCAATTGAAATGTAACAGGAAGATTATCGCCGCTGTGGTATGAATGCAAGTGCGCGTCAAAATTATTTGTCCCGTTTGGGACGGTGAAATCTGGATTTCGGCTTTTATGCCCTTTAGGGTATTTATGCCCTTTAGGGTATTCGTCGGAATGACGAAGCAAGATTTCTCCCTTTGGTCGAAATGACAAAGTCGATGATCGGAATGACGAGAAAGATTTCTCGCTACGCTCGAAATGACAAAGTTGATGGGCGAAATGACGCGGGGTGGGTGGTCCGGAATGACGGCGGGGGTTTGTGTTGCTGCGCAACGCTTGGTGGAATCCGCCGCGCGTTTCCGCCCTACATTGGACTATTTAGACTT
>CAZOTG010000321.1:0-3169 GCA_964582585.1 uncultured Chromatiaceae bacterium
GAAAACTGATGGTATTGCGCAGCCAGGTGACGATTGCCGCGACCTGGTCGTAGCCCGGCTGCTGGCCCGTCGTGATTTCAGTCGCCATTTGATGAAAGCGGTCCGACTCACAGTAGCGACTGGGCAACAGATAGCTGAGCACGGGATCGGGCAGATTCTGGATCTCGACAAACGGCGCGCCGAACGCCTGGTCAACATAATCCTCAGTCATGACCTCGGCACTGGTGCGCACCGTGAAGGGACCCGTGGGGGCAATAAGGCGTTGACAGAGGTTGCCGTAGGTATCCGTGAATTCAAACACGGGTACGCTTGGCTCCAGCCTGTATTCCTCACGCGCGATCCATTGCTGGGCGCCGCTGCGGGGTCTCAGCATCAGCACAAAGGGGACAGGCTCCGAGATATCAAATGCTAAATCGCAACTCGTGCGTAACCACATGGGCCAAATTGTCCGTTACAGTGGGCGATTAAAAGCATAACCCACCCACTTCGCGAGAATCCACCTGGCAATTGATCCCCGCGGGCATGCATCCACGGGTGAATCGCTGAATCCCCCGAATTAACGGGGTCGGTTACAAATGCCAATCATTCGTATTTATAGTTGACCGTTGTCCCTCTAGCCTAGGGAAAGGCGAATGCCTGGTCTGGTTTGTTGGTTTTCCCTTCGAACAAAGCGGCGTCTTGTTTGAGTGCATCGTATAAATAGGCCATCAGCGCCTTCACCCGGGCGGTGTGGCGCAGGTCGGGGTGGGTCAACAGCCATAACTCCAGCGTTAAAGGCTCGATCGTTTCGGTCACGCGAACCAGCCTTTTATCTCGATCGCCCAGATAACAAGGCATCAGCGTCACACCCATGCCTTCGGCAACGGCGTTGATGACCGCGATCGACAGGCTACAGGAGAAGATGGTGCGCGCGTCGCCTTGCGCCCGCTTTTTCCAAAGTAGCGGGACCAGCCAATCCACGGTCCCGGTAATCAGACTCCAATCGAGTTCGGCCAGCGGGACGTCTGCCTTGCCTTCTATATATTGCGGCGAGGAAAAGACCGCAAAGCGGAAATCGCAGATCTTTTTCCCCAGGCTGGTATCCGGCGGCTTGCGGGTGGCGCGAATCGCGATATCCGCCTCGCGTCGCCCGAGATCGAGCGCGGCGACGCTCCCGGTCACTTCAACCGTGACTTCAGGATGCCGGCTGCAGAATTCCGCCATGAGTTTGGGTGCGATCTGCGTCGCCAATCCCTCCATGGCCGTCACGGTGATTTTTCCCTGCAGCCGCATGTCCTGGCCCAGCACTTCGCGGCCGAGCGCATGGACTTCGGCTTCAATGCGTTCGGCGTATTGCATGGCGGTGCGCCCCGCATCGGTCATGGCGTAGCCTTCGGGCAGGCGTTCGAAAAAGCGCACCCCCGTCTTGTCCTCTATGGCGTTGATCTTGCGGAAAACCGTGCTGTGGTTGTTGCCGAGGGTTCGGGCGGCCCCGGAGAGGCTGCCGGCCCGGCATATGGCCAGGATGACCGCCAAATCACTCCATTCCAGCGCCGGCCGTTGGCGATTAGCGGCAGCTTGAATCGGGAACAGGCTCATTTTTCTTTCTATTCAATAAGTTGTGATTTGTGCATTTTTGCAAACTGATTTTTCAATTATAGGGAATTCTATTGCGAATTCAATCAGCCTACGATCTCTCCCGTAGCCACGACAACCCACAACGAGGAGAAACGACATGAGCAAATTTACGATCGAAGGTTTTGCCGCAGGGTGCAAACAAGCCATGGCGGTTGCCGCCGACCGCGAACTTGCCGCCAAGACCTATTTAGAGAAGGTGCTGCAGGAAAACGATCTGACCGAAATCGCCGACATTCTCGACGCCGCCATCCCCGCGGGCGCCGACGTGGGCGAAATGATCGTTCACACCTCTCCCGAGCTGACCATGCTGTACGCACGGGTGCCGGCGCGTTTTCAAAGCGGCATCCACAATCACACGGTGTTTGCCTGCATGGGTCAACTCGAAGGCAGCGAAGTCAGCACGGTTTACAGGAAAATCACAGGCGAGCAACGCCTCACCGTAGCCGAAACCCTCACCGTCCACGCCGGGAGCGTGATGAGTCTGCCGGCCGACGCCATCCACCACATCGAAAACCCGGACAACACCGTCGCGCGGTCGCTGCATATATACGGCGGCGATTTCGGCGCCGTCATGGACGAGCGCAGCCTGTGGGACGCCGACGATCACCAGGAAAAGGCGTTCAGCTTTCCGGAATTGATCACCCAATCCATCAAGACCATGAAGGCCCATCACAACCAGGTCGGCCTGGAGGCCGTGGCCAAGGCCATTCCCGCCACGCGTCCACTCATCGAAGGTTAGCTGCTGAGACCGAAAAATAGGGGCCGGTGACAAACGCTAATCATTCCCATTTTCAGTTGTCACCGACCCCTTTTTATCCTTATTATTTGTGGTATATTAATAATTAGTTCGTTTGGTAGTCCTCTCCAGACGAGTCCTTTCCAGACGGGCTTAACAACGTGCTTAACTAACTGGGTAATTAAATTCTTTAATTACCCGGTTTTTTTGATTTGGACATATAGAGGGAGAAGATTAAGGTGAAAAAATCATTGAATCTTTTAGTAGTTGCCGCTGGATTGATGACCATATCTGCAACGGCGAGCGCCTTCTCAACCGCGCCATGCAAGGCTTGCCATGCAATTGATAAGGATGTTGTAGGACCTGCCTGGAAAACTGTTGCTGAGGCATATGGCAGTGCGGATGCCCTGGCAGCGGTTTTCAAGTCCGGCTTTAAGGTGGAAGATCGCAAACTAGCAGGATCTGACCCTAAATGGAAGGCCAAGGGCGCCCTTATGACACCGCAGTTCAACACCTTGATTAAGGGCCATGAAGATGAAGCGGCAAAAGCACTTTTTGATGCCGTTAAGGCCGGCAAAATGTAAGCACTTCTAGTGCCGGTAACTGTTAAAGGCGGCCTAAACGGCCGCCTTTTTCATTGAGCTGACCCAGATTTTTAGTCTCGCAGATTAAACGACCGGAGGTAGCTCAATCTGCCCCCAATTGGGCGAATCGCATCACAGTCAGGATTTCAGTTCATGCAAGTGACCGAGAATGCCATCGAGGGAACCGATAATCTCCCCCTTGATGTTTCCCAGTGTCGGCAGATCGCTTAGG
>CAZOTG010000322.1:0-3167 GCA_964582585.1 uncultured Chromatiaceae bacterium
GGGCGTGGCACTTGGGGCACTCGCCCTTGATGAAGCGGTCCGGCAGGAACATCTCCTTGACCGGGTCGTAGAACTGCTCGATGGTGCGCGCCTCGATGAGCTTGGCTTGGTCGAGCTTCTGGTAAATGTCCTCGGCGTAACGGCGGGTTTCGTCGGAGTGGGTGGAGTAGTAATTGTCGAAACCGATGTGGAAGCCGGCGAAGTCGCGCTGGTGCTCCTCGCTCATGCGCGCGATCAGCTCTTCGGGGCTGATGCCCTCTTTCTCGGCGCGCAGCATGATGGGTGTGCCGTGGGTATCGTCGGCGCACACGTAATAGCACTCGTGGCCCTGCATCTTCTGAAAGCGCACCCAGATGTCGGTCTGGATGTATTCCACCAGGTGGCCCAGGTGGAGGGGGCCGTTGGCGTAGGGCAGGGCGCTGGTGACCAGGATTTTCCGCTTCTTTTCCATTAAAGGTTCAACCACTTTGCTAAGTGTAAGACATTGAGCGCCTGGGATTATAGTACGTCTCGGGGCGGGTTCGCTGCTTTTTTGCCGGGGAATCGTCGCCGGCCGTTGCGCTCGCCGCTGGGTATGACGAGAATTGTGTAAAATAACCCCCCTTTTCCGAAGAGGGCGTTGCCCTCGAAAGTATTAGGCGGAACGGATATGGCTGAGATATCTCGATTACAGGTGGAAGTGGCCCTCAAGGGCTTCATCGACCCTTATATGAAACAGGACCTGGTGACGACCAAGGCGGTGAAGGACATCGCCGTGGCGGGGGGCGAGGTGACGGTGGACGTGGTACTGGGCTACCCGGCGAAGGGCTTTGTCGAGCAAGTGGTCGCCGAGTTGGGCGACCGGGTGAGGACCATCGACGGGGTGAGCAAGGCGACCATCAATGTTTCCTGGGAGATTACCACCCACGCGGTGCAAAAGGGGGTGTCGCCCCTCAAACAGGTGAAGAACATCATCGCCGTGGCCTCGGGCAAAGGCGGCGTGGGCAAGTCCACCACCGCGGTGAACCTGGCCCTGGCCCTGGCGGCGGAGGGCGCCACGGTGGGCATCCTGGACGCGGACATCTACGGACCCAGTCAGCCGCGCATGCTGGGGGCGGAACTGCGGCCGGAGAGCAAGGACGGCAAGTCCATGGAGCCGGTCATGGCCCATAGTCTGCAATCCATGTCCATCGGCTACCTGATCGACGAAGAGGCTCCCATGATCTGGCGCGGCCCCATGGTGACCCAGGCACTGCAGCAGTTGCTGAGCGAGACCAATTGGCATGACTTGGACTACCTGATAGTGGACCTGCCGCCGGGTACCGGCGACATTCAATTGACCCTGGCGCAGCGTATCCCGGTAAGCGGCGCGGTGATCGTCACAACGCCCCAGGACATCGCCCTGCTGGACGCGCGCAAGGGACTCAAGATGTTCGAGAAGGTGGATGTGCCGGTGCTGGGCATCGTGGAGAACATGAGCATCCACATCTGCAGTCAATGCGGACACGCCGAACATATCTTCGGCGCCGGCGGCGGGGAGAGCATGGCCAAACAATACGGCGTGGAGTTCCTGGGGGCCTTGCCGCTGGATATTCACATCCGTGAAGACGCCGACGGCGGCCGGCCCAGCGTCGTGGCTGATCCGAACGGTGCAGTGGCCACGATCTATCGCAGCATCGCCCGCCGCGTGGCGGCGGCCCTGGCGCTGCGGGCGCGGGATTTTACCCACAAGTTCCCGAATATCGTGATACAGAATACTTGAACCACGGAGGGCACGGAGGACACGGAGAATATATATTAAGAACGTCATTCCAGCGCAAGCTGGAATCCAGTGCTTTGGATGTCTAATTTACTTCCTGGATTCCAGCTTGCGCTGGAATGACGGCACAAAAGCTTACTTAAATTCTCCGTGTCCTCCGTGCCCTCCGTGGTTAAAATAATCTATCCAAAAAGCAGGAATACCCAAGTGAGCATCAAATCAGACAAGTGGATACGGCGCATGGCTGAGCAGCAGGGCATGATCGAGCCGTTCGAGGCGCGGCAGGTGCGGGAGATCAACGGGGAGAGGGTGATCTCTTTCGGCACCTCGAGCTACGGTTACGATATTCGCTGCGCCGATGAGTTCAAGATATTCACCAACATTAACTCGGCCATCGTCGATCCCAAAAATTTCGACGCCAACAGCTTCGTGGATATCAAATCCGATGTGTGCATTATCCCGCCCAACTCCTTCGCCCTGGCGCGCACCGTGGAATATTTCCGCATCCCGCGCAGCGTGCTCACTATCTGCCTGGGCAAGTCCACCTATGCCCGTTGCGGCATCATCGTCAACGTCACGCCGCTGGAGCCGGATTGGGAGGGGCATGTGACCCTGGAGTTTTCCAACACCACGCCGCTGCCCGCCAAGATCTACGCCAACGAGGGCGTCGCCCAGGTGATATTCCTGGAGTCCGACGAGATATGCGAAACCTCCTACGGCGATCGCGGCGGCAAGTATCAGGGGCAGCGCGGCGTTACCCTTCCCAGGACTTAACTTCCAACGCAAAGATGTCAAGGCGCGAAGGTGATTTGATTAATTTGTTTCTGTCATTTCGACCGAAAGGGAGAAATCTAATGCCTCGCTGACATGCAACCCGCAGCGCAAGATTTCTCGCTAACACTCGAAATGACAAATCAATCAGAGGATCCTTAAAAACTAAAGGCACTGGATCCGGATCTCCGCTGCGCTACGTCCGGAATGACAGCCATGAATGATTGGCGCCTTCGCGTTATGACGCTTATCTTTTGTTAATGCCCCGCACCGATGTGATCTGCATGATCAGATTGGCGCCGTCGGTGTCCTGCTGTTCGAGCCGCACCGGTAGGTAGGACAGTTGCGGCGCGCACCATACCGTGGTGTCGCGTACGTCGCCGATGCGTTGGATGCGCACGGTCTTTATCCTGCCCATGGCGGTGTTGAGCATTTCCTCTCCTAGGATATCGAAGCTGTAATCCTTTAGCTTTCCACCGTCGGCGATCTTATATTCCAAGTTCTTTTTGCCGTTCCTCAAGTCATTCATGATGCTCAGTTGATAGACCAGCTTGTCCTGGGCATCGGGCGGTATGTCCATGCGCCAGGGGTCGCCGTCAATGGTGTTGGTGACGGTATGGTGCTGCCAATCGAAGTCGAGTTTGACGTGGCGGGTCTT
>CAZOTG010000323.1:0-3165 GCA_964582585.1 uncultured Chromatiaceae bacterium
CGAGGCGAATCTCGATGAGATTTCTGAACGCACGCAGCGCAGCTACGACGAAGCGCTCGCTGCGATGCGCAACGAAGACTGGGTGCAGGCCGAGCTTGCGCTGCAGCAAATCATTGCGGACGAGCCGGGATTTCCCGGCCCGGCGCCTCCCTCTCTCCCCGGCCGCGGCAGGCCGGCGAGAGGCTGGAATCCGTGGCCGCTAAGGTATGGCCGCGAACACCGCATCGGGTGCGAAGCTCTGCGGCATACTGCTCGCCGCCGGCGCCTCGAAACGCTTCGGCTCGGACAAGCTCATGCATCCGCTTGCCGGAGGAACGACAGTCGCCGCGGCCGCGTTCGCCAATCTGCGCTCAGCACTGCCTCATGTCATCGCCGTGGTGCGGCCGGGCGCGACCGCGCTGGAGAATCTGTTGAGCGAGGCGGGCGCGACGGTGATCCTGTGCGCCGACGCCGACGAGGGCATGGGCGCGAGCCTGGCGAGTGCCGTCCGCGCCACCAGCCATGTCGACGGCTGGGTCATCGCCCTGGCCGACATGCCTTTTATCCGGCCGCCGACCATTGCGAAAATCGCCGCATCCCTCGCCGCGGGCGCGGCTATCGTCGCACCTGCCTATCGCGGTGAGCGCGGCCACCCGGTGGGCCTGTCGGCGCGCTTTCGGCCGCAGCTCGAAGCCTTGCAGGGCGACGAGGGCGCGCGCGCATTGCTCAAGGAGAGCGCCGGCCTGATCGAGCTGATCGACGTGGACGACCCCGGCGTTCGCCGCGACATTGACACCCCGGCCGACCTGTAGCCGGGCCAGGGCCTGCGCTGCCGCTCGTCAGTAGGTGAATTCGGCAATCTCGAGGTTATTTTCCTTGGCCGGCCAATTCTGCATGGTGATCGTTTCGCCGTTGAAGCGCGCGGTGACCGGCCGCAGCGGTCCTGCCGGCAGCAGCAATTTGCCGGTCGATTTGGCGGGCACGCCCGCATTGATCCCGGGCGGCACCTTGCCGTCGAGCAGGAAAGTGTCGCGGCCAACGCCGAAATAGCCGCGCGGCCGGCTAATCATGAGCACGCTGCCGGCTGCTGCGTCGCCTTTGGCGAAGTCGGCGGGTCGCAGGTGCACGATATCGCTGGACCGCGGAAAGGGCGAGCGGTAGATATGCGTGATCGCGTGCCCCGGCACTTGGACCACGAATTCGTAATAGGCGTCCGGCTTCGCCGTAAACGGCCCCCAGAGGCCATCGCCACCGGTGGTTTTCGCATGCACGGCCGCCCCCTCGCGCGCGCCGGTCGTCGGCGACACTTGGTAGATTTCCACTCTCGCGCCTGCCACGGGCAGATTGGTGGGCACGCCGCCATGCATGTCATTTACCTTGCCGTTCAGCACCACCTCGGCTTGGGGCACAATGTCCGTGCGCGCAGGCGGGTGGCCGGTGATGAAGCGATACATCTCGGCGAAAGCGGGCGCGCTGAAGCCGGTCTCGCGATGGTCGAGTTTCGGAATCACCACGTTTTCCGCTCCCTTCAGCGCGGGCCCGTCATAGCCGACACCGGTCGGCGTCCCCGGCCTGCCGAGAAACCTGGCGTCGGGCTGCGCATACTTGTCGTTGTTGTCGCTGCGTATGGTCATGAAGCGCACGCCTGCGACCACCTCGTCCGGGCCTGCGTTGAGCTGCGTCAGGAACGCTCCCTTGCCGTTGAACTCGCTGCCGCGCGTCTGCTCCCAGTCGAACACACCATGATTGGGCGTGCCGCATAGCACTGCCGCCGACACATACGCTGCGCCGCCGCCGTTTTTGAGGTAATTGCGGATGGCATAGCCGCCGCGCGACTGGCCCACCAGCACGACCTTGTCGCGGCCGGTAAGCTTGCGCACCTCGGCGACTTCCCGCGCGAGCTCGGTCATCTGCTCCGTGGTGGAGGAGCGCAGCGGCTGCGGCTTGGCATCTACGCTACGCGCCAGCGGATTTGGAAAATCGACCGCAAACAGCATCTTCGGGTCGTAACCGTTCGATTCGAAGCGCCACTCGGTGGTTTGCCACAGCGCGGCGGTGTCGCCGTTGCCGTGCACGAACACGATGGGCTGTTGTTGTTGCGCCGCTGGCTGGAAGACGGCACAGGCAGCCAGCAAAAGCAACAAGGGCAGTACGCGGGCGCGGCGTAGCAGAGCGGACATGATTTTCTCCCCAAAGACGTCGTAAGCGACCACGCCAATATACATCTGCGTCAACCGCGGCGTTGGCTGCACCGTCTGCTGCACACCGCTTATACTATGCAGTTGCATTCGGCACCGCAATTCACGGAGTGATTATCGATGCGCCTGCGCACTTTCGTCTACCTGCTCCCGCTCCTGTTGCTGCTCGCTGCGGCGCCGGCCGTGCCGGCCGCGCTGCCGCTCGACGTGAGGGGCACGCCCACGCTCGCGCCCATGCTGGCGCAGGTGACTCCGGCCGTGGTCAACATTTCGGTGATCACGCGCGCGCCGGTGCAGGACAACCCGCTGTTTCAGGACCCGCTGTTCCGGCGCTTTTTCAACCTGCCGGACCGCCCGGCACGCGAGGAGCAGAGCTCCGGCTCCGGCGTGATCGTCGACAGCGCGCACGGCTACATCGTGACCAACAATCACGTGATCGACAATGCACAGGTAATAGTGGTGAGGCTGAAAGACAGGCGCACGTTCAAGGCGCGGCTGGTCGGCACCGACCCCGGCACCGACATCGCGGTGCTGAAAATCGACGCGCATGACCTGAGCGAATTGAAATTCGGCGATTCTGAGTCCATGAACGTAGGTGATTTCGTGGTCGCCATCGGCAACCCCTTCGGCATTGGGCAGACGGTCACCTCCGGCATCGTCAGCGCGCTCGGCCGCAGCGGCCTGGGCATCGAGGGCTACGAGGATTTCATCCAGACCGACGCCTCGATCAACCCGGGCAACTCGGGCGGGGCGCTGGTGAACCTCGCGGGCCAGCTGATAGGCATCAATACCGCCATCATCGGGCCCTCCGGCAGCAGTGCCGGCATCGGTTTCGCCGTCCCTTCGAACATGGTGCGCGCCGTGATGGAGCAGATCATCCGCTTCGGCGAAGTGCGCCGCGGCCGTGTCGGCGTGGTCGCCCAGGACCTGACGTACGACTTGGCGCGAGCGCTGGGGACGGACTCGACCGCGGGCGCCGTGGTGGTCA
>CAZOTG010000324.1:0-3164 GCA_964582585.1 uncultured Chromatiaceae bacterium
TGCCGGTTGTGTACTATTTCGCACTCGCCGCCCGGTCGCAAAGTGCTAGCCTTCGGACAAGGGGTACTTTGAGGATGCAACGGCGGCAATTCATCACGCTTCTAGGCGGTGCGGCGGTTGCGTGGCCGCTCACCGCGCGCGCGCAGAAGGCTGAGCGCGTGCGGCGCATCGCGTGGCTCGGGCTCGGGCGCGCGGACGAGCCCTCGCCTTACTTGGATTCCTTGCGTGCAGGCTTGCGCGAGTTGGGTTGGATCGAAGGCCGCAATCTGACGATCGGCGTCTTCTGGGCAACCGGGCGGGAAGACATGGTAGCGGTGGCACGAGAGGTCCTCGCATCCGATCCCGAGGTCATAGTTACGCAAGAACTCATGGCCATCGCGATGCTGTCGTTGCAGACTGCAAAGCCCGTAGTCTTCGGATTTAGCGGCGATCCGGTGGCCATCAAACTCGCGCAAAGTTGGGCCAGGCCGGGCGGCAATTTTACCGGCATGAGTTATCTGGCCCTTAAACTTGTGGGCAAACGCATTGAGTTGCTCACGGAATGGCTACCGCAAACGCGGCGCATTGCGATCCTCGCCCGGCCGCAACACCCCGGCGAGCACTTGGAGCGGCAGGCCACTGAGGCGGTGGTGAAGAAGCTCGGGATTGACTTTTCGTATTTCCCCTATCAGGCGAAATCGTTTCTTCCGGTTCGCGATCCAGGCGAACTCGAAACGGCATTTCGCGCGATCATTCAGGATCATTGCGACGCGCTGGTAGTCTTCCCGGATTCCGCCATGTACGAAGTCTGCGACCGGATTGCCCAGTTTGCGTTGGAAGCCAAGCTGCCCTCTGTCTCTGGCTGGTCTCCGTTCGCCCAAAAGGGATTGCTGATGACATACGGGCCGGACGTGCGCGAGCTCTATCGGTCTCTCGCACGCTACACAGACCGAATTCTGCGTGGCACCAAGCCCGCCGATCTGCCGATCGAGGTGCCGACCAAATTCTATCTGGCAATCAATCTGAAGACGGCCAAGGGGCTGGGCCTCGAAACTCCACCGAGTCTGCTCATGCGCGCGGACGAGGTGATCGAATGAACGGCGGAATTTCCGCTTATGGCATGAGCGGACATGAGCTAGTGCACCGCACATGTCTGCTTTCGGAGGTAAAGCGGACATGGTCTATCGCACTGCAAATGTCCGCTTATGACCCATCAGCGACATCATTGACTTGATAGACACCTACCATCCCCAGCCATAAACTCAGTCGAAACCAAAGTGGATCAGGCAATATTTATGGCCGAGGCGCGTGCCGAACGGCGGTTGGCAGCCATCCTAGCGGCTGATGTCGCGGGCTACAGTCGGCTGATGGGTGCCGATGAAGAAGGCACGCTCGCTCAGTTGAAGGCGTACCGGCGCGAACTCGTTGATCCCAAGATTGCGGAGCATCGCGGCCGCATCGTCAAGACCACCGGTGATGGCGCTTTGGTCGAATTTGTGAGCGCGGTCGATGCAGTGCGTTGCGCTATGGAAATCCAGCGCATTATGGCTGAGCGCAATTCTGCCATGCCTGAAGATCGCCGGATCGAGTTCCGAATCGGTATCAACGTCGGTGACATTATAACCGACGAAGGGGATATATACGGCGACGGGGTGAATATTGCCGCCCGCGTGGAGACGATGGCCAGCCCCGGCGCGATCTGTCTTTCTGATAATGCCTATCGGCAGATCAAGGGAAAGCTCGCGCTTGATGTCAGTGACATGGGCGAGCAGCAGCTCAAGAACATCGCCGAACCGGTCCGGGTCTATGGCGTTCGCCCTGACGGGGCCTCAACCCGCCCGGCGCTGTCGCTGCCCGATCGGCCGTCCATCGTCGTGCTGCCGTTCCAGAACATGAGCGGCGATCCGGAGCAGGATTATTTCTGCGACGGCATGGTCGACGACATCATCACTGGCCTCTCGCGGATCAAATGGCTGTTTGTGATCGCGCGCAATTCGAGTTTTACCTACAAAGGCCGGGCGGTAGACGTGAAGCAGGTCGGCCGCGAGCTGGGCGTGCGCTATGTGCTTGAAGGCAGCGTGCGAAAGGCCGCGGATCGCGTGCGCATCACCGGGCAGCTCATCGATGCTGCGACCGGTGCGCATTTGTGGGCGGACCGTTTCGACGGTTCCCTAAAGGACATCTTCGACCTGCAGGACCAGGTGACGACGAGCGTCGTCACCGCAATTTCGCCGAAGATCGAGCAGGCGGAGGTCGAGCGTGCCAAGCGCAAGCCCACCGAGAGCCTTGACGCCTACGACTACTTCCTGCGCGGGCTTGAACGCCTTTACATGCAGACGCGGGAGTCCACTTCCGAGGCACTTCGGCTGTTCCACAAGGCAATCGAACTCGATCCCGATTTTGCTGTAGCTTATGGCACGGCTGCATATTGCTACGCTTGGCGCAAAGCCAGCCGCTGGATGACCGAGCGCGCGCAGGAAATTGCCGAAGCTGCCCGGTTGGCTCGGAGGGCTGTGGAGTTGGGCAAAGACGACGCGGTTGCGCTCTACAAGGCTGGCCTTACGCTCGCCTACCTTGTTGAGGATTTCGATGCCGGCGCACTCTTTATTGAGCGAGCAGTTGTGCTCAACCCAAACTTGGCGTCCGCGTGGTACGCCAGTGGCTGGCTCAAGGTTTGGATCGGAGAGCCGGAAACGGCGATCAAACATCTTGAGCAGTTCATGCGCATAAGCCCACTCGATCCGCTCATGGCCCGGGCACATACCGCCGTTGCGTTTGCGCATGTCTTCGCTGGGCGCTACGACGAGGCGGTGCGATACGCAGAGCAGGCCGTGAGCGAGCAGCCGAACTCGCATCAGGCGCTGCGCGCCGCCGCAATGAGCAACGCGCTTACCGGGCGACTGGAGCAGGCGCGGAAGGCTATGGCCCGTCTGCGCGAGATCGATCCTGCACTGCGCGTGTCCAATCTTAAGGAGCAAACCCCACTTCAGCGGCCGGAAGATATCGCCAAGTACGAAGAAGGCATGCGCAAAGCAGGGCTGCCCGAGTAATTACCAATAAACAATTTTACCCACCCACGCCGACAAGATGATTGATTGGCGATGCTGTTTGCTGGAGTGCATGAGTCCGCTTATGGCACTTCGCGTCGTTCGCGGCGCTGCACCATATTGGTCGCTTTCGGCGCA
>CAZOTG010000325.1:0-3145 GCA_964582585.1 uncultured Chromatiaceae bacterium
GTCGATCAGTCCGATCTGGATGGGGCGCGTTTCTATTTTCAGTGGGTGGTGGATCATGCCGCTGTCGCGCCGCTCAAGGACGTGGCGCGGCTGCGTCTCGCGCGGGTGCTGTTGGCCAAGGGTGATACCGCCGGGGCGCTGCAAACCGTGGGTGAGATGGACATGAAGGCCTTTGCAGCGCCGGCCCAGGAACTGAAGGGAGATATCCTGCTGGCCATGGGCAAGCGGGATGAGGCGCGCGCGGCATACAAAGCGGCCCTCGACGCCAATGCCGCGGGCATCGATCAATCGCGTCTCCAGATGAAGCTTGCCGAAGTCGGCAGCCAAGGCGCGCCTTGATGCGCCCAGTCTGGTTAGTGATCGTGGCCGCCCTGCTGGCGGCCTGTTCTTCCGGTCCGAAGACTGAGCGGCCGAAGCCCCTGCCCCATTATTCCAAGGATGTCACTGTGAAGGCGGCGTGGTCGCATAAGTATGGCGCTTGGAAGGACGCGCCGGAAGGACGGGTGCAGCCGGTGCTGGCCGACGGTCTGCTGGTGGCGGTCGATGGCCTGGACTGGCTGCGGGGCTTCGACGCCCGCAGCGGCAAGTTGCGTTGGGAACGGCGCACCGGTGTCGCCATTACCGGCGGCATCGCCCAGGCGGGCGATGTCCTGCTAGTGGGAACGCGCCGTGGCGAGATCATAGCCTATGGGCTAAAGGACGGTGCAGTGAAGTGGGAAAAGGCACTGTCCAGCGAGATATTGACGCCGCCGACGGTAGCCGGCGAGGTGGCGGTAATCCGCTCCGGCGACGGCAAGGTGTTTGCCCTGAACATCGCCGACGGCAAGCGGCTGTGGGAGTTTGATCGTTCGGTGCCCACCCTGAGCCTGCGCGGGACGGGCCGTGCGGTGATCGCGGGCGATCAAGTGTTCGTCGGCTTCGCCAACGGCAAGTTGGTGGCCTTGAATTTGAAAGACGGCAGCTTGTTATGGGAGGCGACCGTCGCCACGCCCCAGGGTCGTTCCGAGTTGGAGCGGATGGTGGATGTGGATGCCGACCCTTTGGTGATGGGCGATACCGTGTATGCGGCGGCCTATCAAGGCAGGGTGGTAGCCCTCAGTCGCGACAGCGGACGGGTGTTGTGGGCGCGGGATATGTCCGTCTATAACAATATGGCGGCGGATAAACATGCCCTCTATCTTAGCGATGACCACGGCGCGGTGTGGGCGCTGGATCACCGCAGCGGCGCTGCCTTGTGGAAGCAGGACAACTTGCGCAACCGAAGGCTGTCGGCCCCGGTGTTGTTCGGCGATTATCTGGTGGTGGCGGATTTCGAGGGCTATCTGCATTGGCTGGCCCTGGATGACGGCCGTCTGGTGGGGCGCTACCATGTGGATGACGCCGGTGTGGTCGGCACGCCGTTCCCGGTGGACAACCTGCTTTACGTGCAGGGACGGGACGGTGGGCTGGAAGCCCTGTATTACAAGTAGCGAGTAGCGAGAGCCAAGCAGCAAGAAAAAGACTATTTTCTTGCTATTCATTCCTGCCTGCATATATCTTCTCTTGCTACTTGAGGCTTGCTACTTGCTACTTTATTAAAATGAAACCCGTTATCACCTTGGTGGGCCGGCCCAATGTCGGCAAATCCACCTTATTCAATCGTCTCACCCATTCTCGCGCCGCCCTGGTGGCCGACTTGCCGGGGCTGACCCGCGATCGCATCTACGGCGATGGCAAGCTCGGCGATCATCCCTACATGGTGGTGGACACCGGCGGTCTGAGCGGCGACGAGCAGGATATTGCCGGGCTCATGGCGGGGCAGGCCAAGTTGGCCATGCAGGAAGCGGATGTCATTCTGTTTCTGGTGGACGGCCGCAACGGTCTGACCGCGGGCGATGAACGGATTGCCGATTATCTGCGGCAGCTGGGCAAGCGCATATTTGTGACGGTGAACAAGAGCGAAGGCGCGAACCCCCATGTCGCCGTCGCGGAATTCCAGGGCCTGGGTCTGGGGCAACCTTACGCCATTTCCGCCACCCATGGCGACGGCGTGGCGGGATTGATGGAGGCGGTGCTCGCCGAGTTGCCGGAGGCCGGCGAAGAGCCGGGAGACGGGGAGGAAGGGATCCGGGTCGCCGTGGTGGGGCGGCCCAACGTGGGCAAGTCCACCCTCATCAATCGCATGCTCGGCGAGGAACGGGTACTGGTCTTCGATCAGGCCGGCACCACCCGCGACAGCATATACATTCCCTATGAGCGCGACGGTCAGCGCTATGTATTGATCGATACCGCCGGGGTGCGGCGCCGCGCGCGGGTGGACGAGGCGGTCGAGAAGTTCAGCGTGGTGAAGACCCTGCAGGCCGTCGACGCCGCCCATGTGGTGATCATGGTGCTGGATGCCCGGGAAGGCGTGCATGCCCAGGACCTGACCCTGGCGGGAATGGTGGTGGAGCGAGGCCGCGCCCTGGTGGTGGCGATCAACAAGTGGGACGGCCTGCCGCCGGACCAGCGTGAGCGGATGAAGAAGGAGATCGACCGCCGCCTGCCCTTTCTCGATTTCGCCGAGATGCATTTCGTCTCCGCCCTGCATGGCAGTGGCGTCGGCAATCTGTTCGACGCGGTACAAGGCGCCTACGATGCGGCCATGCACAAGCTGCCCACCCCGGAGTTGACGCGGATCCTGGAGCAGGCGGTGATCCATTATCCGCCGCCCCTGGTCAAGGGCCGCCGCATTAAACTGCGCTATGCCCATCAAGGCGGCAGCAACCCACCGCTCATCGTGATTCACGGTACCCAGACCGCGGCGGTGCCGGCCGCCTATCAGCGCTATCTCATCAACACCTTCCGCGAGCGATTCCATCTGCGGGGTACGCCATTGCGGGTGGAATTCAAGACCGGCGCCAATCCCTATGCCGGTAAGAGAAACGTACTGACCAAGCGTCAGGCCGCGAAGCGCAAGCGCCTGCAGAGGCACATCAAAAAATAAAAGTTTCGAGTTTCGAGTTTCGGGTTTAGAGTCTCGAGTTGAAAAGATAAGCGTTCATGCCTCCATCCTGCTAACCCTAAACCCTAAACCCTAAACCCTAAACCCTAAACCCTAAACCCTAAACCCTAACCCTAAACCCTAAACCCTAAACCCTAAACCCTAAACCCTAAACCCTAAACC
>CAZOTG010000326.1:0-3133 GCA_964582585.1 uncultured Chromatiaceae bacterium
TCGGCTGAATCATTCCATAAATTTTGGCAACATCCATTTTGATGTCTTCAATTAATGGAAAGTTAACCTCAACATTTTTCATTCCTTTGTATTCAATTTTTTCTTTAATAGTTCTCAACCAGGCTATATGGCTGTATAGTCCGTCAATTGAAAGACCAACAAGTTGGCAGTTAGCTTCATTAAATTGTTTTTCCATTGTTGCGAAAGTCATAAACTCTGAAGTACAAACTGGTGTAAAGTCTGCCGGATGGCTGAAGAGAATTGCCCATTTACCAGAGTAATCTGCCGGAAAATTAATATCGCCCTGAGTTGTTACTGCTTTAAATGATGGTGCTTTATCGCCAATTCTTGGCATTGAAAAAACTTTTTCTTGAGTTGCTTGTTCCATTGTAAGATCTCCACTGTTTAAATTTAAATAATAGTTTTAAGTAGCAGTTAGTTTGATGCTCAGAAATATTTTTTGATTCCAAACAAACTAAGATGGCACATTGAAACTTTTTAAAAATTTATTTCAAATTCCAGCAGAAACAAATAAAGCAAAATTTGTGTTAGGGCAATTATTGATTTGTTCAACTTTCTAATTATCTACAATTGTTAAGGTTGTAAATTGAGGCATCTAATTATAGAGGGATATGGAGGTTTTTCTTTAACTAATTTTGATTATGTTTAACCATAAAATGATTTTGTTAAACGGAGGTAAAACCTATGAAAAGTTTTATGTTATTTCTAATGTTTTTAACGTTAGGCGCAACAGCATATACGCAAAACGATGTAGACTCATCAAAATTTATTAATCTAGAAGATCCAGATCTTTATCTACCCGATTATCTAGAAAATGTATATATAGGAATGCCGCTAGCCGAGTTTGAAGAAATTAAGGATACTACTTCAGATTATATTTCTGAAAAAGTTTATGATATGTGGTTTGGAATAAATGAAATAGCAGACGATCAAAGTATTGAAAATATTGTTTATAAATTCGATAGAGAAGAAAAAGGCGTTAATGTAGAAAGACCTTTATATCAGATTGAAATAAAATATTTAGATGCTGATGATGAAAACAATTTTTTGAATGATAAATTTGGCGATCCCCTGATTACAGACAGCAACGGAGTTGAAACCTGGGAATTCTCTACAAACAAGGATTATAAATTAATTATTAAACGAAAAAATGGTCTTGTAGAAATATATGCACCAATGCGCGGCACTGAATGGGATACTAATCAAAATCAATAAAAAACCCCAAACACTCGCAGGTGTCTGGGGCTCTAAATTAAATTCCCGAGTGAGTATTTAAAAATACTTTATCTTCTTCGGGTTTTTTGTTGTTTCTGAAATTCTTCTCTAGGCACTAGAACTTCTTTTCTAACACGATTAGTGTTTTGATCTACACGTGTTTTTTCCTGCTGAGGCAAATCCATTCTTTCAATATTCCTTTTCGGCAATTTTATGATCTGGCGTTGTATTCTAACTTCAGGTACAGATCTGCCAATGCTTCTTTCTACTAATTGTCGAGCGGGTTGTCTATCAATAATTTCTCTACCACCACTTTCATTTCCGATCAGATTAGTAACCCTATAATTTCGGATATTTTCCTTAGTAAAATCATTCCTTCTTACAATATGCCAGTATCTTCCCTGATCCTTATCCCAAGGTCGACCATAAACAACTCCACGGGGGGGCAAAGGAGCCCAACCAATATAGTCACCGTAATTCGTCCAAAGTACGTTTGCAGGTGACCAGGCCCCGTCACCAGGAATCCAGACCCATCCATAAATCGAATCATCATACCAATAACCATAGTGGTAAACTATCCAGCCAAATGGCTCATAAGAAACCCATGTCCAGTTTCCGGTATCAGAATAAACCCAGTGACCATTATCAAAAGGCATCCAGCCGTTAACAGCATATGGATACCAGGCTCTTCCGTAGCCATCTATTTGTACCCAAGCACCATAACTATTAAGATCATCTATGTTATAGCTTTGTTGATTATAATCCGTTGTATTGCTTTGCATTTCAGTTGTAGAACAACCTGTAATTAAAAACAATATAAAGAGAGACGATAAAACAACGCTCAATTTTATAAGAGCATTTTTCTTTTTCATTTTTTCACCTTTATATAAATAATTATTATTAATTAATTTTCAATTATTATTATCGAGTGTAAGATTATTCTCAACACCCTTTACTCCAAGAATGCGCTGAATTTCTTCCATCATATGATCTTTTGAGTATAAACTTTTTACAGTACCATTCAGCGTTACCATTCCACCTTTAACTTCAAACCAAACATTTTTTTCCAATGAAAAATCTTTATTTAGCACATCAGATATTACAGTTTTTAAATTATCATCGCTTTTAGCAACAGCAGGAGACAAAACTTCTATGTTACTAATTACATCATTCACACCATCCTGCCACGATGCAATTGTTTGCGCCATTAATTTTTCTCTGTAATAACTCACGGTACCAGATAGAGTGACAACTTCGTTTTTCACATCAACTTTAATTTTTTCTGGTTCTAATATTGCGTCATTTATTTGAAGCTCATTTTCAATATTAGCTTTAATTACATCGTCGGTAGTTATTACATTAATAATTTCAATTTTATTGTTAACTCCAGTAACGCCATCTATACAAGCAATCAATTCCCCAACTCTTAGTTTATCATATAATGTGTTCACTTCTCCGGAAACGGTTATAATTCCATTCTGATCCGCAGAGACTTCAAATTGTTCCGTATAGTAATTACTAATATAGTCTTTTACTTTTCTTGCGAGTTGATTTGGATCTGTTTGGTGAAAATAAAAAGTGCTTCCTAAAAAAATGAGTAGAATTGGAAGCAATAATATTGCGTTAAACTGTTTGTTTTTCATTAAAATTTTCAATTTGCACTCCATTAAGTTTCTTTATTTCAATATTTTTAATAACTAATGAATTAATAAAATTTTATTAATTCATAACATTTGACAATGAAATAGTATTAAAAGTAATGTGACCGATCTCACTAATTATAAATAATTATAGATCGGCGACATTAATTCTATGATGAATATCTTTAAGGGAGGTTAAACTTTCCATCAAATCGGGGTATATTCAACTGTGGAAATAAAAGTCCATAAATAAGCTA
>CAZOTG010000327.1:0-3133 GCA_964582585.1 uncultured Chromatiaceae bacterium
CGCGTTGCTCGTCGTTCATTTGGAATCACCAAACTTCTCTCCTCGCGCCTTGCCTAGCGCCTTTTGGGGCGGCAACGCCGCGGTGTAGGGATGTCAACGGAGCCTAGGGCCACTCGAATAAGGTCAATCCCAGGTAAAAAGCCGGCGCAGCGGCGGTGATGCTGTCAATGCGGTCCAGGGCCCCGCCGTGCCCTGGAAGAAAACGGCCGCTGTCCTTCACCCCCGCCTCGCGCTTGAACAGGCTTTCCAACAAATCGCCCACCACGGAAAACATTACGACCACCAGGCACAGCGGTACAAACCACAGCAGGGCCTCGCCCGGCAGGCTCAACAGCCGCCCCCCCACCGCCGCCACCAGCGCCGCGGCCGCCATGCCCCCGGCGACACCTTCCCAGGTCTTGCCGGGGCTGACCCGCGGCGCCAGCTTGCGCCGCCCGAAGCGGCGGCCCGCAAAATAGGCGCCACTGTCCGCCGCCCAAATCAACACCAGGAGAAACAACCCGTAACCGGGGCCGTGAACCGGCTCCCCATGCAAGGCCGCCAGGCTGAGAAAGGCCGGCACCAAGACCAGCCACCCCGCAAGCAGTCCCCGCCACGCCGTGATCTTCGTCGTCGTCGCTTGATAGCGCAGGATCCACACGGCGGCGAACAGCCACCATACCATAGCCGCCGCAACCACGATATGCATCACGGCCGGGACAAGGCGACCCGTTATCGCCAAGCCCGCCGTCATCAACATTCCCGCGGCGAAGATCCCCCACAGCGCCGCGGAAAAATGCACCAGCCGGCCCCATTCCCATACCGCAACCGCCAGCACCGCGGCGAGCAACATCGAGAAATAGGGCGTGGGGAGGCCGAAGATGGCCGCCACCAGCAGCGGGATCAGTACTGCAGCGGTCAGCAGACGCTGCTTAAGCACTGCCGGCCTTTTCCACCTGATCACCGGTGCGTCCGAAGCGCCGTTGCCGGCTGGCATAGGACCGCAAGGCCTCTTCAAAGGCCACGCCGTCGAAATCCGGCCACAAGGTGTCGGTAAAATAGAATTCCGTGTAAGCCAAATGCCACAGCAGGAAATTACTGATGCGCTGTTCGCCGCCGGTGCGGATGAACAGATCCGGTTCCGGAAATTCATTCAGCACCAGGTACGATTCTAGCAATTCGGGGGTGATATCCGAGGCCTGCAAACTACCCGCCTCGATCTCTTCTCCCAAACGCCGCGCCGCCTGAACGACGTCCCAGCGGCCGCCATAATTGGCGGCGATGATCAAGGTCAGGCCGGTGTTGTCCCGGGTCAAAGCCTCCGCCTTGGCGATCTCCTCCTGCAAGCGAGGGGCGAAGGCGCTGCGGTCACCGATAATCTTCAAGCGCACGTTATTTTTATGCAGTCGTTGCGACTCACGCTGCAGGGCGGTGAGAAACAGCTCCATCAGCAGGCTGACTTCCTTGGGGGGACGTCGCCAGTTTTCGCTACTGAAGGCGAACAGGGTGAGGGCCTCGATCCCCTTCTCGGCGCAGGCGCGGACTACCTGGCGCACCACCTCCACGCCCGCCCGATGTCCGGCGACGCGGGGCAACAGCCGTTTCTTGGCCCAGCGGCCGTTGCCGTCCATGATGATGGCCACGTGACGGGGAAGACCGTTATCGCGGCTGGGTAATGTGGGCTTGTCTGCGGACATAGGGTATCAGCTATCAGCTTTTCGCTATCAACTCTCAGCCATCAGCTGGTAAAGGACGGCTGAAAGCTGATAGCTGACGGTTGTTGTTCAGATCTCCATCAACTCCGCCTCTTTCGCCTCCAGAATCTTATCCGCCTCTGCGACGAACTTATCGGTCAGCTTTTGGATTTCGTCCTGGGCGCGGCGCTCGTCGTCTTCGGAGATCGACTTATCCTTCACCAATTTCTTGAGTTCATTATTGGCGTCGCGGCGAATGTTGCGTATTGCAACCCGCGTGCCTTCCGCCTCGCTACGCACCACCTTGATCAAATCGCGGCGGCGTTCTTCGGTGAGGGACGGCAAATTGATTCGTATGACCGTGCCGACGGTGACGGGGTTCAATCCCAAGTCGGAGGTCATGATGGCCTTTTCGATGACCGGCACCAGGGCCTTTTCCCAGGGGGTGACGGTGAGGGTGCGCGCATCCGTTACCGTTACACTGGCGGCTTGGGTCAAAGGCACCTCGCTGCCGTAATAAGGGACCGCGATGTGATCCAACAGGCTGGTATGGGCGCGGCCGGTACGTATCTTGGTCACTTCATCCTTCATGGCCGCGATGCTCTTGCGCATCCGGGAATCCGCCTGACTCTTAACCTCGTTGATCATGCGCTTGCTCCCCCATGGACCAGCGTACCCTCGTTCGCACCGTAGACGATACGCCGCAAAGCACCCGGCTGGTTGACGTCGAACACCCGCAAAGGCATACCGTAGTCACGGCACAAGACGATGGCGGTGGCGTCCATCACCATCAGATTTTGACTCAGCACCTCGTCATAGGTAAGCGTGTCATAACGCGTCGCGGCGGGATCCTTGACCGGGTCCGCAGTATAGACGCCGTCCACCTTGGTGCCCTTCATCAACAAGTCGGCGCCTATCTCCACGGCACGGAGACTGGCCGCCGAATCGGTGGTGAAGAAAGGATTGCCGGTCCCTGCGGCAAAGATCACCACCCGGCCCTTCTCCAAATGGCGAATGGCGCGGCGCCGGATGTAGTCTTCGCAAATCTGGTTGACCTTGATGGCCGACATGACCCGCGCCGCCGCGCCATGGGATTCCACCGCATCCTGCATGGCCAGGGCATTGATCACCGTGGCCAGCATGCCCATGTGATCGGCGGTCACCCGATCCAGGCCCGCGGCGGCGAGACTGGCGCCGCGGAAGATGTTGCCGCCGCCGATCACCACGCCGACCTCGACGCCCGTCTTGACGAGTTCGCACAGCTCCACCGCGATGCGCCCGACAATGGCCGGGCTGATGGTATTCTCACCATCGCCCATCAACGCCTCGCCGCTCAGCTTGAGGAGGATACGTTTATACGTGGGCTCAGCATCCGTGGCGGGCATTTACTTAGCCTCCCCGCACTTGCGCCATCACCTCTTCGGCAAAGTTCTCGGACTTCTTCTCGATGCCTTCCCCCA
>CAZOTG010000328.1:0-3131 GCA_964582585.1 uncultured Chromatiaceae bacterium
CTTTCTGTTTCGCACACATCATTTCGGGAATGTCTGTTATTGGCACTTAGCCGACATCGTTTTGGTAGCGCCCGATGTCCGCTTTCGGGGGTAAAGCGGACATGGGGGAATGCACTGCAAATGTCCGCTTTTGACCCAAAGCGGAAATCGGCCAGCATCTCATGTCGAAATAGCGAAGCCAGCTTCAGCCCTAGCCGCCGGATTTGATAATCGCGGTGACCCGGTTTGTACTGAACTCGCTGGACACCACTAGGAGCATGTGAAATACCTTCTCTACAACCAAGGGGGAAAGCATGTTCAAGATCGTCGTTGCGGTGCTCACATTCGCCATCGGTTCTGGCCCAGCCATGGCAGAAAAAGCAAAGGGCGGAAAGGCTAAGACGCCAACCTATGAGGAATGCCAAAAGCGCGCAAAGGCACTCGGATTGAAAGGTCGAAGTCCCAATAAACCGGACGGCAACAGCTTTATGGCCCAGTGCATGAGAGGCGAGGTTTAAAACCTACCGAGGTCGAAGCATTGCGCGGGGCCGCCTCAGCTGGCGGCCTCACTCACATCAGGCAAAGCATCTCTTGCACGCTCGATTACGTCGGCCAAAATCAGATCAGGTTAAACAGCGCTCATACGGCTGGCGAATTTGTCTCTTCCACGAGAACTGGCCCGACCCGACTCAAACGGACGAGAGAGTAGAACGGAATGACTCACACTTTTGATCCGCCTGATCCCACTTCACGTCCGATCTGCTCCAATTGTGGATGGACCATGTGGGTCGCTTTCATCGAACCGCATGACGACCCCGACTGCGCCAAGCACACGTTCAAATGCCATCGCTGCGACTATGAGGAAATCAAAATCGTCGGCATATGAATAGGCTGTCTCAGTTGGCAACCTCTTCCATTTCAAACCAAGCGCACGATGTCGCCTTTTGGCACTTAACGGACAATCCAATTGCGCCCGCATTTGTCCGCTTTTGGCACTTAGCGGACATGGCCTGGCGCACTGCAAATATCCGCTTTCGGGGGTAAAGCGGACGTGACGCGGACGTCATGGAATGTCCGCTAGTGACCCAAAGCTGACAACGAGCTGAGATTTTTGCTGCCCTTGTAACCTGAAGCGTATCGGCCCTTTCGCGCAGATTGGTAATCGCACAATGGGGGTCTTCTTGATGCAGAGTATCCTTCAATTTTGTTAAATACAAACGGGTGGCGTTCAGAGTTCAGGAGCTACAATCTTCGATTGCCTACCTTACCAATCATTATGTGATTACAGTGGAGCCGTGAATACGTGTTGTCAGATGACAATGCAGAGTTCGCAACCCGCGTACAAAAAAGTAGCTAATGGGCAACGACCAGCGTTCGAATAGCAGGATGATCCTCGATCAGCTGTTTTGGGCTGGAATCGAGTCGCCATCGAAGAGATGCGTGCAACCCTCTGCCGAGGATGCACCAAATGAACGCGCCACCGCATTGTCGCCGCAGGTCAGTCCGCGACCGGTGGAACCGGACCGAGTCCTCGATACAAACAACGGCATTCCGCCCGGGGATACTGCCGGTCAAGAAGCTTCCCAGGTCGATTTTAGTGCCGCCGCGGATCGCTATGAACCGAAAGCCGATAGCAGCGAACCGGAACCGAGCCAAGAAATCCCTTCGGTTAGCAGTCCTCCGGTTCAGCCAATCCCAATTGAGAATGCCAACGTGGCTGATCACCAGTTTCAACTTGACCCGGAAGAAGCAGCCCTCGCCGACGCATGGATACGCTGCGTGGCAACCTCGACAAGATCGAGCAGTACGGCAAGCGAGTAGCCGCCATCATCAAGAAGATGCAGCTGGTAACCCGCCCCTCTCGAGCAAAAAAATACTTGAGTAGTGGCCTGAACTAGAAGTTTTTCTGATATTGGTCCTTAGCTGACATCGAGTTGCCGCCGTCCGACATCCGCTCACAGGGCCAAAGCGGGCCGGAAGCGTATCGGCCCTCTCGCAGAGATTGGTAATCACACAATCGGAGAGCCCCCCTAATGCAGAGTATCGTTCAATTTTTTTAAATACAAACGGATGGCATTCAGAGTTCAGGAGCTACAATCTTCTATTGTCTGCCATAAAACTCGTAAGGGATTACAATGGTAGTGACCGTGCTGAAGATGACAATGCAGAGTTCGCGATTGTGAAATGACTTCCGATCAAACAGATTTGGTGAATACGAATGAAGGTCATGACATCCGAGGAATGGTGGCTACAAAAGGCACTTGACGAAGGCGACTCCGAAGTCGGCGCTGGCCTTGGTCAATTGCGACACGTTACGCCGCCTGCAACCCGTCGTGGAAAGCCGGTCGTAATTTTGATAGGCGCTGACAAAGGCGGCGTCGGAAAAACAACTGTTGCACGCACTTTGCTTGACTATTTCGGCGTGCATCAAATACCGGTCCGCGCCTTCGATACCGAGCCGCCGCGCGGGACGCTGAAGCGGTTTCACCCCGACATCACCGAGGTCGTCGACGTCACGTCGGTCGCCGATCAGATGAAGATCTTCGATACGCTGGGCGGCGCGGACTCCCGGGTTACCGTCATCGACGTGCGCGCCGGTCTGTTGTCGTCGACGCTGAGGGCGCTGAGCGAGATTGGCTTCATCGAATCCGCCAAGAAGGATCAGTTCACCTTCGCTGTGTTCCACGTCGTTAGTCCCTCCATTGCATCGCTCGACGAGATTGCGGAAATCGCGCGCTCGGTTGGCGACGCCAGCTACTTTTTGGTGAAGAACCGCATCAACGAGACTACTTTTTTCGAGTGGGATCCGGCAACCTACAATGCCTATTTCAGGCAGATCAGGGGCGTCCCCGAAATTTCCATCCCCAAGCTCAACGAAATGGCCTGCGAGCAGGTTGAAGTCGCCAGCACGCCATTCGTGTCGTTCATCGCCAACAAGACGGCGCGTGACGAACAGCCAAATTACTCGTTCGTGTTACGGGGCTATGTCCGGCACTGGCTCGGAGATGTTTGGTCAGAATACGACCGAATTCATCTGATTGATTTGGTGTTGTCCTCTTCCGAAACAGGAAATGAAGAGAAAGACAAGATGGCGTTATCTTAGAGTCGGTTTCGAAAGTCATGAGGCGCGAGCGATGCGACGCACGAGGAGC
>CAZOTG010000329.1:0-2837 GCA_964582585.1 uncultured Chromatiaceae bacterium
CGATCTTGCGCGGGGGTCCGATGTGCCGGCGGTTGCGATCGAGGCGGGGTCGAGCGCGGCGCGAAGACCGGTGGTCTTTGTCATGAGAACAATCATCGTAGAGTCATGAGCTGGTCGATTCCTTTGCGCGCGGTGCTTGCCGCGCTTGCGATCAACATCCTGTGGGGCGGCAACCCGGTCGCGGTCAAGCTCGGGCTGGAGGCGTTCCCGCCGCTGTGGAGCGGGCTGCTGCGCTTTGCGCTGGGCAGCGTCTGCATTGCAGCCTGGGCCCGCGTCGCGCGCGTGCCGCTGCGCCCGGCGCCAGGCGAATGGCCGGCGCTGCTCGGCATCGGGCTCCTGTTCACGCTCCAGATCGCGCTGATGAACTTCGGCTTCAACGCCACCGCGGCGGTAAACGGCGCGGTGCTGATCGCCACCAACCCGCTGTTCGGCGTGCTGTTCGCGCATTTCCTCATCCCGGGCGATCGCTTACGGCCGCAGCGCGCCCTCGGCGCGCTGGTTGCGTTCGCCGGCACCGCGCTAGTGCTCGCGCGCGGCGCCGCGCCGAGCGCAGCCGGCCACGGCGACTGGATCGTGCTCGCCAGCGCCTGCCTGCTCGGCTTTCGCCTCGCGCTCTCGGGCCGCCTGCTCAAGCGGGTGAACGAGGTCAGGCTCGCATTCTGGCAGGGCGTCGTCTCGCTGCCGCTGTTCGCCGCCGGCGCGCTCGAATTCGAGACGGTCCACGTCGAAAACATCGGCTTCGCACCGATCGCCGGGATCCTCTACCAGGGCGCGGTGATCGCCGGGCTCGCCTTCACGGTCAACTTCTGGCTCATCCGCCGCTACACGCCGAGCGTGGTGATCAGTTTCAACTTCATCGCCCCGGTCGCCGGCGTGCTGCTCGCCAGCTGGATCCTCGGCGAGCAAATCACCGCGGGGCTGGTGGGCGGCATGCTGCTGGTCGCCGCCGGCCTGGTTCTCATCGCCCGCCGGTAAGCGGCAATAATTGAGGTCCGAGTTTCGCCAGACGCGCGAGCAGCGCGGACTGGAAGCTGTCGCCGCCGCCGACGGTATCGACGACCTTTCCCGCCGGCGGCTCGAGGCGGATGCTCGAACCATCGCGAGTCCAGACTGCGACGCCGTTGCCGCCGTCGGTTGCGACCACCAGCCAGACTCCGGCAGCGAGCCATTCCGTGGCCTACTTGCCGGCCGGAACGCCCGGATAGAGAAAAGCGAGGTCCTCGGCGAGGATCTTCAGCCGATGCGCGCGGCGCGCGTCAGTAACGGCGGTTGGCTATCCCGCAGCTGTCGTGGTCGCCGCGCCCTGCGCCGCGAGCCTGTAACCCGCGGCCAGTGCATCGAGGTTCAGGTCGAGAAAAGCCTTGGGTGTTGCAGCGCGCACGGCGTGCTCCAGCGTCGTTCTGTCGGACACTCGAGCGAGTTCGGCCAGTACCCCCAAGGCGACGATGTTGGCGACGCGCTCGCTGCCCAGCTCGATTGCGGTGCGCGTGAGCGGCAAGTGATGCAGCTGGCAGTTGCCCTTGGGCAGCTCCGGGCACAGCCGCGTATCGGCGATCACCAGCGCATCCGGCTTGAGTAGCGGCCAGGAAGGCTTCACTGCCATACGGTCGAGCAGCACCAGGCAGTCGAACGCGGTGGCGAGCGGAAAATCGACCTCTTGATCGGAAACTACCAGGTCGGAATTGCAGTAGCCGCCGCGCGAAGTCGGCTCGTAGGTCTGCGACTGTGCGACGCGCCTGCCTTGCGCGCACAGCGCATCGGCAAGCATCTTGGCGCACAGGATCAGTCCCTGGCCACCGGTACCGCCGATGCGGATTTCGAGTCTGGCGTTATGCATCAGGTTTTTCCTTTACTTACGCCGGACTTCGCCGCTGCGTTGGCGCGCTGCGCGGCAGCCGCTTTGCGGTAGGCAGTGCCGTACTCGGGCCGTTCTGTCTTGCCGAGGATGCCGGTGGGCAGATCGTTCGAACGGAAAGGTGTGTCCACCGTGTCGCGGTAGGCGCTCGGCCGCAGCTCGCTCTTCTGGCGCAGCACCATCTCGGCCGACGAGCCAAGATCGTTCTTGCGCCCGAAGATCTCGGTGCAGTCGGAGAGAACTTCGACGAACGCAAAGCCCGGGTGGGCGAGGCCGGCGCGGATGAGCTCCTTCAGTTTGGGCACGTGGTGGGTCACTTCGCGCCCGACGAAGCTCGCGCCGGCCGCTGCGGCCAGCGCGCAGGCGTCGAAATTCGGCTCCGAGTTGCCCAGCGGCGTAGTGGTCGTGAGCATGGTCTCGGAGGTGGTCGGCGATACCTGGCCGCCGGTCATGCCATAGACCTCGTTGTTGAGCATGAGGCAGGTGAGCTTGAGGTTGCGCCGGCAGGCGTGGATCAGGTGGTTGCCGCCGATCGCGAGGCAGTCGCCGTCGCCAGTGATCACGACCACTTGCAGATCGGGGCGCGCCAGCGCGAGCCCTGTGGCGTAGGCGAGGGGGCGGCCATGCGTCACGTGAAAGGTATTGGCGTCGATGTAGGCCGAGAGCCGCCCGGCGCAGCCGATGCCGGACACCACCGCCAGCTTGTCCTTATCGATGCCCAGTTCATGGACGGCCCACAGCAGCGCCCGCAGCGCGATGCCGTGGCCGCAGCCCGGACAGAGGAAGTGCGGCATCATTTCCATGCGCAGATAAGCGCGCACGTCGAATTCGGCAGCCGAGTCTACGATGGTGCTGCTCATGCCGTCGCCTCCCTGGATAATATTGCAGCGCGCGCTGCGATTTCCGCCGGCGTGATCGGCTCGCCGTCGTAGCGATGGATGCCATGCACGCGCTTGCCGCCGAGACTGCGTTCGACCACCAG
>CAZOTG010000329.1:2847-3128 GCA_964582585.1 uncultured Chromatiaceae bacterium
GCCACAGGGTGATCGGGCGGAACAGTCCCAGGCGCAGGCCGTCTTTGCGCGCGATGTCGATGGCACGCGTCGCGGCGCGGGCGCTGATGCCGATGGCGACGGCCACCACTTCGGCATCTTCGCAGCCGATCGCCTGCCAGGAGTCGATGGCGTCGCGGTGGCGCTCGAACTTGGTCAGTAGCCGCCCGAGGTTGCGCGCGACCGCCTCCGGATTCTGCGTCGGGAATCCGTTCTCGGCGTGCGTCAGTCCGGTGGTGTGCACGCGATAGCCGGCCCCGGGG
>CAZOTG010000330.1:0-3123 GCA_964582585.1 uncultured Chromatiaceae bacterium
CTCACCGCAAACAGGGCCAGCAGGATTTCCCGTAGAAGATATCGGCTTATAATCACCGACCAGCCCTCTCAGCACGGGAAAATTGTATTTTCGGCTGGAAATCCATCATCGTTCCGGTAAACTGTAAAAAATCACGCTTTTCCCTTCGGCGCGGCCCGTAAAACCGTCTTAACCGAAAACAGTGGCCACCAGGATTTATAGCATAGAAAAACAAGGGATTGTTGAATACATATTAAGGCTTCCGAATTACTCAAGCGTTCCTTAGGAGTGAGCATGGATTTCACAGTCAAGAGCGGAAATCCGGAGAAACAGCGCACGGCCTGCGTCGTGCTGGGTGTCTTCGAACCGCGCCGTCTGTCCTCCGCCGCCGAACAACTGGATGAGGTGACGGGCGGCTATATCTCCAATCTGATCCGCCGTGGCGACCTGGAAGGCAAGTTGGGACAGACTCTGTTATTGCACAGTGTACCCAATACCCTGTGCGACCGTGTATTGCTGATCGGCTGCGGGCGGGAACGGGAATTGGGCGACAGCCACTACCGCAAGATCGTCGCCAAGGCGGCGAACACGCTCAACGACATCGGCGCCATGGAGGCAGTGTGTTATTTATGCGAGCTCAACGTCAAGGGCCGCGACACCGCCTGGAAGGTACGCAACACCGTTGAGGCCGTCGCCGACGCACTTTATCGCTTCGACCAACTGAAAACCAAGAAAGACACCGCCCGCCGCCCCCTGCGCAAGCTGGTGCTGAGCGTCCCGCGCCGCCGCGAACTGGCCATGGGCGAGGAGGCGATCCGCGTCGGCAAGGCGGTGGCCGACGGCGTGAAGCTTGCCAGAGACCTGGGCAACCTGCCCAGCAACCTTTGCACCCCCGGTTATCTGGCGAACCAAGCCCAGGACCTGGCCAAGCGTTTCAAGGCTATCAAGACCGAAATACTGGACAAGGCGGACATGGAACATCTGGGCATGGGATCTTTCCTCGCCGTAGCGCGCGGCACCCGGGAACCGCCCAAGCTGATCGTCGCCCACTACCGCGGCGGCAAGAAGGATGACAAACCGGTGGTGCTGGTAGGCAAGGGCGTCACCTTCGATTCCGGCGGTATCTCCATCAAACCCTCCGCCAATATGGATGAGATGAAATATGATATGTGCGGTGCCGCCAGCGTCCTGGGCACCCTGGCCACCGTGGCGGAAATGGGGCTGCCCATCAACGTCACAGGCGTCATCCCCGCCACGGAAAACCTTCCGGGAGGCAATGCCACCAAACCCGGCGACATCGTGAAAAGCCTGTCGGGTCAGACCATCGAAATCCTCAATACCGACGCGGAGGGCCGCCTGATCCTGTGCGACGCGCTGACCTACAGCGAACGCTTCAACCCCGCCGCGGTCATCGACATCGCCACCCTCACCGGCGCCTGTGTCATCGCCCTGGGCAAACACGCCTCGGGGCTGCTGAGCAATCATAGTCCGCTGGCCCACGACCTGCTCAACGCCGCCAAGAGCAGCGGCGACCGCGCCTGGGAATTGCCGCTGTGGGACGATTACCAGGAGCAGATCAAGAGCAATTTCGCCGATATGGCCAATGTGGGCGGGCGCGAGGCGGGGACCATTACCGCGGCATGCTTCCTGGCGCGCTTCACCAAGAAGTTCCATTGGGCGCACCTGGACATCGCCGGCACCGCCTGGCTCAGCGGCCATAAAAAGGGCGCCACCGGCCGCCCGGTGCCCCTGCTCACCCAATACCTCATGGACCGCGTAGCGGAACATCAGAGTTCCTCGACGGAAGACGGCTCATGACCCGCATCGATTTCTACGTTCTGCCCGACGCCGGCGCGGCGGACCGCGAGCGCTTCGCCTGCCGGCTGGCGGACATTGCTTACCGGCGGGGCCAGCGAGTCTATATCCATGCCCAATCTCAGGACCAAGCCCGGACCCTGGACAAGCTGTTGTGGACCTTTCAGGCCGGGAGTTTCGTCCCCCACGATCTTCATCCCTCTGATAACGATGGGAACGTCCCGGTACTGATCGGTCACGACGGCGTTCCTGACGGCGGTCATGAGGTATTGATCAATCTCGACCCGGCAGTGCCCAATTTCTTCAGCCGCTTCGACCGCATGGCCGAAGTTGTGAATCAGGACCCGCCCGTCAAGGACGCGGGGCGACAGCGGTTTCGCTTTTACCGCGATCGAGGCTATGCTTTGCAAACCCATACCATGACTACGCAGACGGACGATGCGTGAAGAGCACGACAATCCGGCGCTCACCCCGGACGACGGCATCCCGGTGTTGCGGGAAATCGTCAGAGCGGATGAAGTTTCAGGCATTCCGACTCTCGATCCCAGCGATGCGGTAATCGCCGCCGACGGCGCACCGCCCGACAACGGTCTGACGGCGGCGTACCTTGCGGAACTCACGGACACCCTGCAACTTACCCTCAACCGGGAGCTGGACTACGCCATCGACGGCGCTGTTTACGAGCGGCTGCAAACCGCCATGGAGGATGTTGCGGCCAGCGTCAAGGCGCAGTTGCACGCCCAGCTGGAACAGAAACTGCCGGAATTGATCGAGCAGACCCTGCGTAAAGACAGCTAGCCGCCAAAAACTATAAGCTTTCCCCTTTAAGTTTTGACCCAGAAAATGGAAAAGACCTACAACCCACACGCCATCGAACAAAGCTGGTATCAACTCTGGGAACAACGCGGCCACTTCGCACCGCAAGGCAAAGCTCCCGCCTATTGCATCATGATCCCGCCGCCCAATGTCACGGGCAGCCTGCACATGGGCCACGCCTTCCAGGACACCATCATGGACGCCCTGACCCGCTACCATCGCATGAACGGCGAGAATACTCTGTGGCAGCCCGGCACCGATCACGCCGGCATCGCCACCCAGATGGTGGTGGAACGGCAACTGGCCGCCCAGAACAAGAGCCGTCACGATCTGGGCCGCGACGCCTTTCTCGATGCGGTATGGAAATGGAAGGAAGAATCCGGCGGTACTATAACCCGCCAGTTGCGCCGCCTCGGCGCCTCACCCGACTGGTCGCGGGAGCGCTTCACCATGGACGATGGCCTGTCCGACGCGGTGCGCGAGGTGTTCGTGCGCCTCCACGAAGAAGGGCTG
>CAZOTG010000331.1:0-3121 GCA_964582585.1 uncultured Chromatiaceae bacterium
CGCCTTGTGTGCCTCGTCAATCACCCACCAATCAACAGGTGGATTATCTCGCCATCCACGACGTTCCAGCGTTTGAATAGAACAAATTTGGATCGGTGCGTCGTCGTTCCTTGGCTCGCTGCCCATGATGACGCCATATGGGATGTCGTGCCGTCGACACTCATCTCGCATTTGCCTGACGAGAATTTGGCGATCCGTCACCATGCCTCCGCGTTTTCCTTTACGCACCGATCCAATTAAAGAATGGCACATCCATATACGCTTACCGAATCCAGTCGAAGCCACACCACACACTCGCTTGTGATAGCGAAGTGCCTCTCGTACGGCAGCGTCGAACCGAACCTGGTTCTCGCGTAGAACGATGGCCATCCTGGGCGTCCTTACTCAAGACGTGTTCTAACCGTAGCATCCGTTATCGCCGCAGAAAGCGACTGAATCTTGTTCCGTGCTTCGATCAGTGCCATGCTGATCGGACTGTGTGCGTCGGGATCAATCTCGGCGTCCGTTCCCAACTGAGCACAGGACGGTGGCATCAGAACTGGTTTCATCTTTCGAAAAAGCACACCGAGTGCGTCTTCTAGATCGTCGATGTCCGACTTGAGATCACCCAGTATCTGAGGGGATTCTGGTGTCGACAACTGACTCTTTGGTGGTCTAAAATCACCGATCCCTGCTCGTCCATTCCCCATCTTTGTCACAGCGACACGTGAGTCTTTACGCACAGTATTTCCCCTCTCGTGATTACTCACTTCCTTGCCGTGTCTTATACAGGCTCGAGAGGATATCCGTTCCTCCCGAGCCACATCACACCACCGCCATCACACTCAGGCCACTGCCTTGTCTTTCGCATGTTTGTTACGCCACTGTTCCAATGCGACTCCCGCCTTACCCAGTATCTCATTGATGGCCGCACCTTCCGTGTCACCAGGAAACAACTTTCCTATTTCCAGTACGGTGGACGCGATGCTGACTAAGGACTTCTGAAGTCCCTTCGTCTTCAACCGGAACTCTTCTAGCGGTGTCTTTTCACTAGCAACTACAGACTCACCATTTGTCTCTTGCTTTGGTGTCCGTTTCGCCGTCAACGGCTTCCCCATCACCCTGTGCCACGCATCACGCAAAGTGTCAGAACGAGTCATACGCAACTCAGTCTCGATCTCACCGAGGCTTTCGCAACTATCCAGTTTCTTCAACTCAGCCGACGTGATCTTTTCTGCTGGATCAGTGGCGTGCTTCTTCACGTGTTTCGTGAGTCCGTCGATGATCTTCTGGTCTTGGATCGCACGACCAACAGTCGCTTGTGAAACTCCAGCCTGCTCAGCAACGCTCTGACGTACCTCTCGACTAGCCGTCAGTGAATCTGGTGTTTCAACGTCCTCTGTCTCTTCGTCTCCTCCTTCCATTTCGGATGCCGTAACGACGCCATGCCTTACGTTCTCAATCTTCAGGATCGCCAAGATGCCTCGACGCCTTGCTATTTCGTCTAGGTTCCTTCGCTGCAGCTGCCGAGACCACATGAAGTAACGAGAGTCATCGTCTTCCTCGATCGTATCCCAAACGCGAAACCAAAACCCAATCTGATGCTTCTGGCAAATCTCGAACCGAGTCATGCCATCCATAGCGACATAGCCTCGATTCAGATCAATCGGATCGAGGCATCCATTCGAGAGTATCGACTGTTCCAGTTTGTCGTACTCGTCAACCGTGTGTCCTGGTAACTCCTCTTGCCAGCGATCATTGATATTGATAGGACACGCAGCACCATCTGCCCAGTCGTACCATACGTGTTTGTGTTCAATGACTTCCGTCATGCTACATCCCCCTTCATTTACTACACCGTCACAACGTAAGATAAAAACGCCCAGTCTTGGATCGGCCGTCCGTCGCGTTGGCTATGCGACGCACCAATAGGTGCTCCGACCCAAGACTGGGCGCTCTCACTCTGTTCATTCCTGTAGCCAACTTGACGTGTGTACGTCTGGACGGACATATATCCACTTGGCGAGTCTACTTTTTCTGGGGATGCGTGTCAACACCCTTTTTCCTGGCTTTCTCACGCTCGTGGCGTTTGAATTCCTTCAGAATAGGGGCTAGCTTCTGACTGGCCGTGTCAATTCGCGAAGTCAATAAAGTGATCTGGTTCGTCTGGTGCTGAATCTGACGTTGGATGTCAGATATCGTGCTGACTTTCGTGACGACTTCCAGTCCACTGATCCTGTCATTGAACTCGTAGACCATCATGCGAAGTTTGTCGAATTCTTCCTTGACTTCACAGAGTCGCTTGCCAAGGTACTTCGTACTGAGAGAAGTATTGTCTCCATGCAAAGCGTTGTGTAGATGATCTAACCCGTCACGCCACTCAGTCATCATCTGGAGTAGCATCATCGTTGAGTGCTCTAGCGAGTCCTGTTTCGCCTGGCACAGACATGCCAATCGTTTCTCTGGAGTGCACTCGTTCGGTTGTTGACTTGGCGTCGGAGGCGTGGGCGTCGATTGAGATTCTTTCTCGTCCATCGGGTGTAGTCTCCATACGATAACAGCATCGTTTGTATTTTCTACCAGATCCACAAGGACACGGTTGGTTACGTCCGATGCGACGCCGACTTTCAACTACAGTTGTAGTTCTTTTGTTTGTCATCCAGATGAGTCCTCCTGCTTTTCTACCGTCAAGCGATAGGTAAGCTCGCAGTTGGCCTCTGATAGTCGCTCCATCTTCCAGAGTACAATTCGAACCTTCCATTTCCCACCTGGCGGAGTCCAGTCGTCGTGGCAATACATCAGCGATTCAGGAGTGTTGCTTCGCATGACGGCTGGAACTGTCAGGAAGAACACGTCATCGAGATAATGTTTAGCGTCGGTTACGTATCCAGCGTATGCCTCTGCAATCTCACCTATAACGAGTCCCATGAAATTCATTTCTAGAGGCCGAACCGGTTCGCATCGTATGCTGACGTGATTACCACCGATTACCTCGGCGTCTTCGTGCAGTTTCCTCATTTCGTTCCCCTGTGTGATTGATCAAAAAACCCTGCCCTGCCAAGCCCAGCCCAGCCGTGCCGAGCCGCGCCATGCCTGCTTCGCTTTGCCAGTCCGTGCCTATCCACGCCAGTCCGCGCCGAGC
>CAZOTG010000332.1:0-3097 GCA_964582585.1 uncultured Chromatiaceae bacterium
TCCAGTTGGCCAAGGCGTTGTCGTTGATCCGGGCGAGGTTCATGGGTGGAACAACTGGTCGGGGTGAGAGGATTAGTACTCGGTGCCCTTGCCCGCCGCATCCGAGGTCACCGGCGATCTATTGCAAGAGTTACAAGAGGTTAAATAATAAAGCATTTTATAATATTAAACACTTAAGTGCTCATCACGCAAGCGAACCGATATGATAGTAGCGTGTTAAACCGTCAATGCAGAACCTGGAGGACCCCGACCCTGGAATCGACCGAGGTGCTGGCGGGCAATCCTTACACCAAGGTGGTCAACGCCGATCCTGCAGACGGCTATGGCGCCTGGAGTACGGGCAGAATAGCGTAGGCGTGTTCGGCGCAGAAGGATACGTCAGATTTACACTTGAGCTAGGACTATACGTTACTTTAATAAAATGATGAAACTTATTGGATGAACAAAGCGGTTATGTTCCAGTTTGAATTGAGAAAAAATAGATCGAGTTGGCGGCTGCCTACTGGACTGTGGCTGCATAATTCGTTGGTTTCATTATTTTGGGGAATGCAATCTCGTGACTCAGGCATTTGAACGCGCTGATCAGTACTTTCGAGCAGGCAGACTCGAAGAAGCAGAATCCCTTGTTCGCGCCATACTAACCGACCATCCCGATAACTTGGATGCCCTGAATCTTCTGGGCGTAATCGCTGCACAGAAGGGCCAAGTTGAGTCGGCTGCCGAGTTCTTTCAGCGGGCGATGGCTGTTATTTTGTCGAATTTTTCAGAATCACTGCGGATGCACCACAGGATATCCGAAGCACTGCCATTACTTTCAAATGCAGTCGCACTGGCCCCCTCCTTTGCAAAGGGCCATATTCAGTTGGCAGAGACCCTAACTGAACTCGGTCAAACGGAAAAAGCCCTTGATGCCTGCCGAGTCGGACTGATGAATTGTCCGAATGAACATAAATTAAATGGTTTGGCCGGTGATCTGCTGTTATATCGAAAACCCTTAGAAGCCGCATCGTATCTTTGCGCAGCGCTTGAGCAGGCGCCCGATTTTGCTGACCATTGGGAAAGGTTGGGGATATTGCTCACCTCGGTATCGTTACCTCTCACTAAAGAAACGCGTCCGTGGTTGCAAAAGGCATTAACCTATCCGGGGATTTACCCGTCCGATATAGCGAGCTCGATTGCGCGGACTCTGTGTCGCGATCAGATTGTCGCGGATCTCGCAAATCGGGCAGAACAAGGGGATTTTCCCCGAGGCGAGAAGCTGGCTGAGACTTTTGTGAAACTCAGTTCCGACACGTTATTGTTGACCCTTATGGAATCCGCGGTCATTCCTAATGTGTTGCTAGAGCGAATATTTACTGGCTTACGGCGCATGCTTCTGCTGCATATTGAATCCTACGCTTTCCCAACATCCATATTGCCCTTTTGCGCTGCGTTATCTATGCAGGCATTTATTTCGGAGTACGCCTGGCATGTCACTGAGGAAGAGGAAGACGCTGTTGAACGGGTTTCCGTCAGATTGAAAGGATTGATAAGCGATCAAAGCAGATTGAACTTATCCCCGCCTTTTGTTGCTGTTTTAGGGGCCTACCGACCCCTTCATGGACTGGAATATGCGGAACAACTGCAAAAACTTTCCTGGCCGACGTCATTGACGAACCTCATCCGGACCCAGATATCAGAACCAATAGAGGAGCGCGCCCTTCGGCATGCGATCCCGCGAATCACGTCAATTACCGACCCAATATCCAAAACGGTGAGGGCACAATACGAGGAAAATCCCTACCCTCGCTGGGTAAGGGCTGATCTCTCAAGTGCTAAAATCCCACTGCTTGAATTTATAAAACACATTGGCGGAACGATACCTAACGATTCATCATTTACAGCACCGAATGTACTAATTGCCGGTTGTGGGACAGGTCAGCAGTCTGTGTTTGCAGCGTCTTTCTACCAAGATGCCAAGATCCTAGCAATCGACTTGAGTTTAAGCAGTCTTGCGTATGCGGCCCGCAAATCGCGGGAACTTGGACTGACAAATATCGACTATCGCCATGGCGACATTATGGAGATGGCTGGTAATGAACGGCGCTTCCATATTATCGAATGCAAGGGCGTACTCCACCATCTTGCCGATCCCATTGCGGGATGGCGGATACTGGTAGACTTGTTACAAAGCGGCGGCTTGATGCGCATCGCATTGTACAGTGAGATTGGGCGTCGTAAAGTGGTTATGGCGCGTGAGTATATTGTCGAAATGCGATACGACGCAACGGTGTCCGACATTCGTCGCTGCAGGCGTGATATTATCAACTTACCGGACAGTCATCCTCTTAGCTCATTAAAGCATTGGCGCGATTTATATTCTATTAGTGAATGTCGAGACTTGCTCTTTCATGTGCAAGAGCATCGATTCACACTTCCTGAAATTAAAGATGCACTTGAAATTCTGGGGCTTAGGTTTCTCAGGTTTAATATCCCCAACACTACTAATTATCAGCAGCAGTTTCCACAGGATCCGAGCATGACATCCTTTGACAACTGGCACGAAATTGAACAAAAGTACCCAGATACTTTCGCAAATACGTACGACTTCTGGGTACAGAAAATATAAAATCGTAAGTCAAAGTTTGACCTGCGATATCTTGCCTTAGTCAATTTAGATGAATAAACATGCTCATCCAGACAACATCCCTAACCTGTAAGCACCCAAAAATGGCTAAAAAAGCATGAGGGCGTGACGAAGTAGTTTTGCGTTATTTGCCCCCTGGGAGGGGAGAAGGGGTTGTACTGGCCGGATAATAGAGCAAGTGAGTTGATTAAAAATGAAATGGTCCGGACCAAATCCGTACGAGGAGAAAAGGGGCCGATTTAAAATCTTAAGTCATTGATCAATGGTCGGGGTGAGAGGATTCGAACCTCCGGCCCCTGCCTCCCGAAGGCAGTGCTCTACCAGGCTGAGCTACACCCCGTGCTCGCGCCGGAATAACGCCGGCGAGGGGCGCTCATTCTATAGAAGCACACCGGGTTTTGGAAGAAGCAGCGTCCAAATTGGCTGTTCACTTGCTCAGGATCAATTTATTTGAAATTGGGCAATTTTAAA
>CAZOTG010000333.1:0-3094 GCA_964582585.1 uncultured Chromatiaceae bacterium
TGGCGCTGGAGAGTAACGAGGAACTGAGTGCCTTGCGACAACGAGTAACCTCTCCCGGCGGTACTACGGAACATGCGGTCAAGGTCCTGCAGGAGCGTCGTCTTGGAGCGGTATTCGACGAGGCCCTGCGCGCCGCCCATCAGCGCTCGGTGGAACTGGCAACGATGTTCGGAGGCAAATAAATGGAGAACCAATACTTCGCCGCCTCCGCCATCTTTCTCATTCAAACCGTGTTCGGCCTCTACATCCTGGCGGTGATGTTGCGGCTGATGCTGCAATGGGTGCGCGCGGATTTCTACAATCCGGTATCGCAATTCATCGTCAAGGTCACCAACCCGCCGCTCAAGATCCTGCGCCGCGTCATACCGGGGTGGGGCGGCGTCGATCTGGCCTCGGTGCTGCTGCTCATCGCACTGCAGATGGCGGAGCTGTATCTCACCAATATGGCCCTGGGCCGCGCCTTGGGCGCCAGCAGCCTGTTCGTGGTGGCCATCTCCGAACTGCTGGGCCTGGTGATCAACGTCTTCATCGGCGCGATCCTGATCCAGGTAATCCTGAGCTGGGTTGCGCCCGGTACTTACAATCCCCTGATCGGGCTGGTGCACCGCATCGCCGAACCGCTGTTGACACCGGCGCGGCGCATCATCCCTCCCTTCTCCGGGATCGACCTGTCGCCGCTGGTGGCGCTGGTGGTATTACAGCTGCTGAAAATCCTGCTGGTCGCCCCTATCGCCAATTTCGGCCATCACCTGGGGTGAGGCGATGGCCCCCTGGTATCGCTGGGACGGACCGGACCTTATTCTCCATCTGCGTATCCAGCCCCGGGCGGCCAAGGACGAGATTGCCGGCCCCCACGGCGACAACCTCAAGATCCGCCTCACCGCCCCCCCGGTGGACGGCAAGGCCAACGAGCATCTGCGCGGTTTTCTCGGCAAGCTGTGCGGCGTAGCCAAGTCCCAAGTCACTGTGTTATCAGGTGAAACCGGGAGAGAGAAACGCGTACGTATCGCTGCGCCGCGGCGACTGCCTCCCGGTATTGCGACACCCAAATGACAACGCTGCCCTCTGAGATATAGACCCCCCCTACTGCAAACTGGGTCACAGCTGCCGTTACCCTCCCAGACTATGCTGATTCCTATGGGGGATTTCCCCCTAAACCGTTTTCACCCGGCCCGCGCCGGACATTGCGATTTCCGCTAAAGCCAACGTGAAAACGACCGATAAAGGCTTAGGGATTCATAACCCATGTGCAGTCTTGGAGAAGACAACTATGCTCTCACGGGCGGATAACGAAGCGGACACCCAGGATCGCTTTAAGGAACAGATGCGCGCCTATGATCGCTGGAAAGTGGACATAGCGCATGCTGTAAACGAATACAAGCAGTGGCTGGAAGACCATCGCATGGGAACCCCGGAGGTCGAGCTTCGCCTCTACGACACCCTGGAAGGTCTGCGTGGAGACCGCCTGGTTATCGCTTTCGTCGCGGAATTCTCGCGGGGCAAGACCGAACTCATCAATGCCATCTTCTTTTCCGACTACCAACGTCGCCTGCTGCCATCGGAGGCCGGGCGCACCACCATGTGCCCCACCGAACTGTTTTACGACCAGCAAAATGACGAGGCCTATATCCGTCTATTGCCCATCGAAACACGGCTGGAAGATCTCAGCATCACCGAACTCAAGAACAACCCGGAGCGGTGGACCAGCATTCCCCTCGATATCAACTCGCCAGACCAGATGGCGGAGGCTCTGCGGGAAGTAGTCAAGGTTAAGCGGGTCAGTGTGGAAGAAGCAACTCGTCTCGGCCTCTACAACGACGAGATGCATAACCACCAGAAAGACGAGGAACCGCTCACCCACGTGGATATCCCCATGTGGCGCCATGCCCTCATCAGCTTTCCCCATCCGCTGCTGCAACAGGGGCTGTCCATCCTCGATACGCCGGGACTCAATGCCCTGGGCAGCGAACCGGAACTGACCTTGAGCATGTTGCCCAACGCCCATGCCGTGCTGTTCGTGCTGGCGGCGGACACCGGCGTCACCCGCAGTGACATGGACATGTGGCAATTTCACATCAAGACCTATCGCAAGAACGGCCACAAAGGCCTGGTGGCGGCGCTGAACAAAATCGACACCCTGTGGGACGAGATGAAGACACCCGAGGATGTGGAAAAATCGGTCCGCAATCAATGTACGGATACCGCCAAGCTGCTTGGCATCGAACCCAGCAGCGTATTCCCGGTATCGGCGCAAAAGGCCCTGGTCGGCAAGATACGCAACGACGAAGAACTGTTGAAGCGCAGCCGCATCCTCGACCTGGAGGGCTATCTCGCCGACAATATCCTCCCGGCAAAACAGGTCATCGTTCGCGATTCCGTGGTAGGAGTCATCAACCAAATGCTGAATGCCACCCGGCAAATGGTGGTACAGCGCCTGGAGGGCGCCCGCAAACAACTGGACGACCTGCGCTCCCTCAGCGGCCGAAACTCCGACGTCATCACCAACCTGATGCGCAAGACCCGGGAACGCCAGGCCACTTACAACAAAAACATGGAGAGTTTCCAGGCCAGCCGCCGCATCCTCGGCCAGCACTCCAAGACCATGCTCGACGCCCTGAGCATCCAGGCGGTGGACGATCTGGTGGCCAAGACCCGCAAAGACATGGAAGGCAGCTGGACCACCGTCGGCATGAAGAAGGGTATGAAGACCTTTTTCGACGGCGCCCGCGATGCCATGCAACACGTCACCACCCAGGCCGAACAGACCCATAACGCCGTGCAAGCCATCTATCGCAAATTTCACGAGGAATTGGGCTTGCCGGTCGCGAACCCCAAGGCCCATTCGCTGCAAAAATTCCGTATTGAGCTGGAGCGGCTCTACGAGGAAGCGGAGACTTTCCGCAACAGCCCCATCACCACCATGACCGAGCAGCACTTCGTGGTAAAGAAATTCTTCATCTCCCTGGTAAGCCACGTGCGCCACTTGTTCACCAAGGCCCACAAGGAAACGGATGCGTGGTTCAAAGGGATATTGATCCCCCTGGTCAAGCAGGTCAGTGAGTTATTCGACGTGTCGCTGGTGGATGTGCGGATG
>CAZOTG010000334.1:0-3093 GCA_964582585.1 uncultured Chromatiaceae bacterium
CCGTGAGCCTCCAGGTAGTCCACCTCTCCCGGTTCCACTCCCGCCTGCCGCAGCAAGGCCACACTCTCCTCGGGGTGGCGGTTTATCCCCCGGCGCTGCTCCGGCGTGATCGCGCCCTGTTGCAATAAGCGCTCCTGCAGTTCCAGCATTCCCACATTGGCGGTCAGCGACGCGCAGATGATGCGGTGGCGATCGTCGGGCGTATAGCCCAAACGATAGGCGACCAGTTCCACCAACAAGGCGCTGTGAATGAGATGCCGAACGGTGTATTTCCCTTCACGGTCCAGATGAACGGCGGCCAGGGCCGCATCCGCGTCTTCGGCGCACATGGTCTGGATGCTGATGCTCAACTGCTTGACCTGCTCGATGGGAAAATCCCGATGCTTGGCGGCGATGGCGGCAAGCAGGGTATTGAGGCGCCCCATCATTTCGCCGATCACGAAAAAGGGCGCCTTGCGGCGTTCTTCCACGGTATGGGTGGGATTCACGTCGCCGCTGGTGCGATAGAAGGCGTGTTCCGCCAGCAGGGCGAACTGCACCGGCGATTCCAGCACCACGCCTTTGCGCATCAGCAAGCGGCCCTCGACGTCGAACACCGTCCACGGCAGAGGCTGTCCTAACCGGACATCGCCGCCGCCCTGCCGGATCTTTTCCCGCAGTTCATCACCGAGCTTGATCACGTCGTCGTTCTCGCCTGCATTCCGCTCAAAAACATACTTCTTTCCTTATCGTCCCTTTTTACAGTCAGTATTAATCGACTTTGATCCGTGCCTGTTCGAGAAATTGGCGGAGGCGTTTGATGCCTTCTTGCAAGTTGGCCAGCGAGGTCGTATAGGCAAAGCGCAGAAAGCGCTGCGGCTGATTGTGACCGAAATCGGTGCCGGGAGTCACGGCGACGCCGGCCTTGTCCAGCAGCGCCGCGGCGAATGCCTGACTGTCCTCGCTGAAGCGCCGGCAATCGGCGTACACATAAAAGGCGCCGCCGGGAATGGCCGGTACCGAGAAACCCAGGTCGCGCAAGGCGGCGACCAGATAATCGCGGCGCTGCGCGAACTCGCGGCGGCGGTCGTCGAGGATCGCGATGGTCTCGGGCGAAAAGGCGGCCAAGGCGGCATACTGAGCCGGCGTCGAGGCGGCCAGGAATAAATTCTGCGACAACTTATCCACGTGCGGCTGGTAGCCTTCCGGGACCACCAACCACCCGAGACGCCAACCGGTCATGCCGAAATATTTGGAAAAGCTGTTCACCACGAACACCTCATCCGACAGCGTCAAGGCCGTGGGCGATGCTTGCTGGTAAACCAGCCCGTGATAGATCTCGTCGACGATCATGCAGCCCTGCCGTTGCGCCACCTCGGTGAAAATCGCCTGCATCACGGCGGGCGCCATGAGGGTGCCGGTAGGGTTGGCGGGAGACGCCAACAACACCGCCGCGGTGCGTGCCGTCCACGCCGACGCCACCTGCTCAGCGGTGGGTTGAAAATCCGCTTCGGCCGCCACGGCCATGCTGACCGCCTCGCCGCCCGCCAGGCGCACCAGGTGGCGGTTGCAGGGATAACCGGGATCGGTCAGCAGCACTTGATCGCCGGGATTGATCAGCAGGGCCAGCACCAGCTGCAAGGCGCCCGACGCCCCCGGGGTGATGACAATGCGCGCCGGCGACACCGTAACGCCGTAGCGTTGCCGATAGAAGCCGCTGATCGCCTCGCGCAAGCTTGCAAGACCCTGGGCCGGCGTGTAATGGGTATGCCCTTCCTGCAGGGCGCGAATGCCCGCCTCTACGATAGGCGGCGGCGTGGGGAAATCCGGTTCGCCGATCTCCATATGGATGAGCGACCGCCCGGCGGCTTCCATGGCGCGGGCGCGGGCGAGAATTTCCATGACCTGGAAGGGCCGTATGTCCCGTGCGCGATCAGAAAGCCGAAGCGGGGTCTCGTTCATGGCGAAGGATTTACGGCGCGGCCCGCGCCTGCAGCCCATCAAGCGGCCCGGCGTCGCCATGCAGTCGGCGCAAGACCGCCACATCGATCATGGCCGCGCCATGGGCATCACCGGACAACACCGTCATGGCCTGGCCGGGTTCACCGAGATTATCCACCACCAGCGCGGCGCCGGTGAAATGTTCGTTGCGCGTGTAGTCGCTGACGGTCACCAGAGTCCGGATCCCGGCGGCCAGGGACGCACGCAAGCCGTTGGCGGAATCTTCGATGGCCAGACATTCCTCGGCCGGCAATCCCAAGGCCTCCAAGGTGTAATGAAAAATATCCGACGCGGGCTTTTTGAAGGCCACCACATCCCCCGCCCCGATGACCTCGAACCAACTCACCGCGTCGGGATCGAGCGAATGCTCCAATAAGGTCTCGACGTTCTCCCGCGAAGTGGTGGTGGCAATGGCCAAGCGGATATCCTCCCGTTGCGACTCCAGCAACAAGCGCTTCACGCCGGGCCGCAGGGGAATCTCGCCGGCGGCCACCATCTCCGCGTAATAGGCGTTCTTTGCGCCGTGCAAAGCCGCGATGAATTCGTCCAGGTCGCCGGGCGCCTGAAAGTTCGGCAGGTAGTGCTCGATATAGTGGCGGATACGTTCCTTACCGCCGGTCACCGCCAACAAGGCGCCGTAGAGTTCCACGGACCAGTGCCAGTTCAACCCGGCCTGGGCAAAGGCCTTGTTAAAGGCGACACGGTGACCATTGCGCTCCGTGTCGGCCAGGGTCCCATCCACATCAAAAATCAAGGCCTTCAATTCGCTCATTCCGACATCCCAAGCTAAAAACTATTAACGATCAATATGCTACCACATCACGCCGCGTCGCTCACATTTTCCGCCCCCGCCCCGCCCGGTTGAATTCCACGATAAACCGCCCCCGAACCACAGGGATTTCTTGCGTCTCCCGGTTTGTTTTGGTATAGAAACGAGCTTTGTTCAGGCCGGAGACGTAACGCATGTCCGCAGTAAAGAAAGTGAAAGCCAAATCCAAGCCCGCGAAGGCCGCCAAGAAGGCGGCAAAGCCCGCATCCAAGAGTCGCGGCAAAACCACCTCTCCCAAACCGGCCAAACAAAAAGTGAGCGCCAAGGCGTCCCCCAAGCCCAAG
>CAZOTG010000335.1:0-3090 GCA_964582585.1 uncultured Chromatiaceae bacterium
TCGAACAGACCGACGCTGTCGGAAAGATTGGCGCCCGGCGCGATGCCGATACCGCCCACCTGGGCCGCCAGGGCGTCGGAAATGTAGTCGCCATTGAGATTGAGGGTGGCGATGACATCGAAGTCCTGCGGCCGCAATAATATCTCCTGAAGGAAGGCATCGGCGATCACGTCCTTGACCACGATCTCACGCCCGTTCTTGGGATTCTCGAAACGACACCAGGGCCCCTTGTCGATCTCCACGGCACCGAACTCCCGTTTGGCCAGGGCATAGCCCCATTCCTTGAAGGCCCCTTCGGTGAACTTCATGATATTGCCCTTGTGCACCAGGGTCAGGGAGGCGCGGTCGTTGTCGATGGTGTATTGGATGGCCTTGCGCACCAGGCGCTCGGTGCCCTCGCGGGACACCGGTTTGATGCCGATGCCCGAGCTGGCCGGAAAGCGAATCTTCTTAACAGCCATCTCGTCCTGCAGGAACGCAATGAGTTTTTTTGCCTCGGGAGTCTCCGCCGCCCACTCGATCCCCGCATAGATATCCTCGGAGTTCTCGCGGAAGATCACCATGTCTACTTTTTCCGGCGCCTTCACCGGGCTGGGCGTGCCGGGGTAGTAGCGCACCGGCCGCAGGCAGATATAGAGATCCAGATCCTGACGCAACGCCACGTTGAGGGAACGGATTCCGCCGCCCACCGGGGTGGTCAAGGGTCCTTTGATTCCCACCGAGAACTGCCGCAGCGCCTCCATGGTCTCATCCGGCAGCCAGACCTCCTGGCCGTAGACCCGGGTGGCCTTTTCCCCCGCATAGATTTCCATCCAGGCGATGGAACGGCGGCCACCATAGGCCTTGGCCACCACCGCGTCCACTACCCGGCGCATCACCGGCGTCACGTCGATGCCGATGCCGTCACCTTCGATGAAGGGGATGATGGGACGATCCGGCACATCCAGCGCGCCATCGGCACCAATGCCGATCGCCGCGCCGTCGTGGGGAACATTTATCTTGTCGTAGGCCATGCCGCTCTCCTAAGATGCTGGGGGCAATAAGCCGGGCATTCTACCAGTTCCACCGCACCCGCCGCTAATTCGGCACACAGTCATGGCGCATGATTATATTATTCAACAAACCCTACGATGTCCTCTGTCAATTCACGGATGCCTCGGGCAGGGCCACCCTCGGCGATTACCTGCCGATCAAGGGCATCTATCCCGCCGGCCGCTTGGACCGGGACAGCGAAGGGCTGGTGGTATTGACCGACGATGGCCGGCTGCAGCACCGCATCGCCGATCCGCGCCATAAGCTGGAAAAGCGCTATTGGGTACAGGTGGAAGGCGAACCGGATAGCGACGACCTCGCCCGCCTGCGTGAAGGGATAATGCTCAAGGACGGCATGACCGCGCCCGCCGAGGCGGAATTGATCACACCACCCGCAGTATGGCCGCGCACACCGCCCATCCGCTACCGCGCCCAGATCCCCACCGCTTGGATAGATCTCACCCTACGCGAGGGACGCAACCGCCAAGTACGGCGCATGACCGCGGCGGTGGGCCATCCCACCCTGCGCCTGATTCGCCATCGCATCGGCGAGTGGACCTTGAACGACCTCGCGCCGGGTGAATATCGCACCCTCAGCGACCACGAGTCCCGTGGCCGCCGCTGACCATGTTATAGTTTTTGCATGAAGGACAGACCGCGCATTACAGTCGCCGCCGTCATCGAACAACAGCAACGCTTCCTGCTGGTGGAAGAACAGAGCGGCGAGCGCACGGTATACAACCAGCCCGCCGGACACCTGGAAACGGGAGAGAGTCTGCTGGAGGCCGCGGCGCGCGAAACCCGGGAAGAAACCGCCTGGCGTTTCCGGCCCACGGCGCTGGTAGGCATCTACCATTGGACCAGCCCGGAGAACGGGGTGACCTACCTGCGGTTCTGCTTTACCGGCGAGTGCTTCGAGCATGACCCGCAGCAGACCCTGGACAGCGGCATCATCCGTACCTGGTGGCTCACCCGCGACGAGGTGCTGGAACGTGCGGCACAACACCGCAGCCCCCTGGTGTTGCGCTGCATCGACGATTACCGCGCCGGCAAACGCTACCCCCTGGCGCTCTATACGAACGTCACCACGGCCTGACTCTCTCTGTGGTCACCTTCATTTCGATGAACGATCCCTTGCATACTTCCGACTCCGATCCGCCCCTGGCGGCAAACGCCCGGCAGGTGGTGGTCGGCATGTCCGGCGGCGTGGATTCCTCGGTGGCCGCCTATCTGTTGCAGGAACAAGGCTACGCGGTGCGTGGTGTGTTCATGAGAAACTGGCAGGAGACCGACCCGGAGTTCCCCTGCACCGCCGCCGAGGACGCCCGCGATGCCATGGGGGTCTGCGACAAGCTCGGCATCGAACTGGACGCCGTGGATTTCTCCCAGGAATACTGGCATAGGGTGTTCGCCTATTTTCTGGACGAATACCGCCGCGGCCGCACCCCCAACCCCGACATCCTGTGCAACAAGGAGATCAAGTTCAAGGCCTTCCTCGACCACGCCCTGGCCCGGGGCGCGGACTACATCGCAACCGGCCACTACGCGCGTATCCGGAAAAGTGACGGACGCTACCAATTGTTGAAGGCGCGCGACCTGTCCAAGGATCAAAGCTACTTCCTCTACACCCTGGGCCAGGCACAATTGGCGCGCAGCCTGTTTCCGGTGGGGGAATTGCAAAAGTCCGAAGTGCGCCGCATCGCCGCCCGGCAAGGTTTCGCCAATGCGGCCAAGAAAGACAGCACCGGCATCTGTTTCATCGGCGAACGGGATTTCAATAAATTCCTATCCCGCTATCTGCCGGCGCAGCCCGGTGAGATTCGCAGCCCCGACGGCGAAAGCCTGGGTCGCCACCACGGCCTCATGTATTACACCCTGGGGCAACGCAAGGGCATCGGCATCGGCGGGCGCAAGGGAGCGGAAGAGAACCCCTGGTACGTGGTGGCCAAAGACATGGCCGGCAACACCCTCATCGTCGCGCAGGGCCATGACCATCCCCTGCTCTACAGCCGGGGCCTGACGGCGGGCGCCCTGCACTGGGTCGCCGGCGAAGCGCCC
>CAZOTG010000336.1:0-3077 GCA_964582585.1 uncultured Chromatiaceae bacterium
TTTTTTAGTCCCCTTGGCCAAAGTCGTTCAACAAGAATGCGTTTGCCGTCTTCAGTACTAGGTTTTGTATACACTCGTTTTAGAGAAATGGTCATGATGTATCTCCAGAGTTTTGGTTAATTTCTTTTTGTGTTGTTTGCAGAAGGAGGGTAATTTTTTTGGCGTTAAACCAAGACTCCGATTGGTTTGGTTTTTTCCATAACGTCTTCGGAATGGGGGGCGGTGTCCATTGCTTCTGTTAAGTCTTCGCCTGCTACGTGACCTAAGTGGTCGCCGTCTGTCCACAAGTTAGAATCGGTTACGTCGTAGACTTTTCCTTTGTAAGCAACATATGCTGGCTTGCCGTTTTTTCCGTTAAAACCACTTAATTCTTGAATGGTGAATTTTTGAGTTTTTTCCAAGTTTGTATCTTCCTGCTTTTGTTTTTGTTTACAAGTTAGTTTGTTGACTTTCAGGGCAATAACTCTCTGTGGTTGTTGTCTAACAATCACACAAGCAAGCTCTGTGGTTACTGTTTGGTTGTTTTTTGTTGTTTTGTTTCTTTGTGGGGATGGGTGTTTGTAGAGTTGTCCCGTCCCATCTTTGGGTTGTGGGAGGGTTTGGTTTTTTGGTTTGGGTTGTTTTTTTGTTTGTGTTGGGATGGGGGAAGCGGCTTTTTTTCTCGTTGGCTATGTTGGATGGGTGGGATGAGGATGGGTAGAATGTTTTTTTCTTGGTTTATTGTCAGGTTACTTGGCCTTTTGGCATCTTAGGGCAGTGTTTTTTCTGTTTCACTTTCAGCTTAAAAACCGCTGGCAAACTAATTCGATGGAGTCCGACATGGTTTGGGGGTGGAGTGGGATTCGGACCCTTCAATAAGGGTTTGGCATCACCGCTTTTTACGAGTTTTCCGCTGTTTCTCTTTTTTGTGGTTGCTCAGTCCTGATTACCCAATGTAAAGTTTGGTCTTGTTGATGGACGGGAAAACCTTATTGAGCACTTTGATATGGAGAGAGCTAAAAAAGCTGTTCAAAGCTTGCAAGGAAAGCATTTTACCCTTGTTTTTTGAAGAATTTATCGAGAACCAGATTTAGGTGATATAGGTAGTCTTCTTCGGGTCCAACGTAAGTTTGAACCACCAACATGGCCCTTTCTTTGATTTTAGCTTCTGAGACGTTTGTCTTCTTGATGCAGGCTTCTATGTCTTGTAGGTCTCGTTCGTTTAGCCGTCCGATTTTGGTTACGATTATATCGACTGGTTGAAGAGCCCTCAGTATAATGTGGCTGAATTCTTTGATTTTGATGCTTTTCTCCAAGTAATCGCTGGGCAGTTTTTGGCAGAATATGCGTCCGTCAGTCCATCGGTCAACTTTGTAGCCGGGGGGATTGCTTTTTAGGGCTTGCTCAAAGTCTAATCTGTCGCAGCCGGAATTGTAAAGTCGATGTCGATTGTGGATGGTTTTAGGTCAATTAGCGTCATTGCTGTGCCGCCTGCAGCAACCAAGGTTATCTTCTTGGTTAGGTCTTCGTTTAGTACGTTTAGAAAGTCGAAGAGTGCGCTTTTGTTACAGGGCATTGTAGAGTTCCAGCTTTTGCCTTATGCTAATTTCATCTGCGGGAAGCTCTTTTGTGCTTATCGCTTTTAAGATTTTTACTGTGTTTTCAACTTCTAGTTTAGGGTTTGTTTGCCGCAGGACGTTTAGTACTCCTAAAAGTATGGGTGCCACTTCGTACTTTTGGCAAAGAAAGGATAGTAGGTTACTGTTAAAACTGTTCTTAGCAAGAATAACCGCCACCGCATCCAGTCCACGTGCATCTTCCTTGAGAAACAAAGAGGTCGCTATGTACTCTATGCAGAATTTCTTTCCTTGGGTAATGTTGGTGCCAAATTCGCTGTATCCAAACCTGTTAAGGTTGAAGTTTAGGTCTGAATCGGGGGTGCTTAGTGGCTTAGTTTCAGCTTGAAATGTTTTGATTTGGTTTTTTTGAGATATTTCGCTAATTTGGCGCCAGAATGCTTGAGGATTATAGAGTGTAATCTGTTGGCTTAGAGCTTCTCGGGCTGGGTTGATTTCGTCTGAGGTCAGCAAGTAAATGAAATCCTTGGTATTTAAGATGAGGTTGTTTATTTTTAGGTTAAATTTTCGTTGTAGGCTCAGGGCGATTTTTTGGAGCTCTATTGTCTGGTCGAGATAATCAGGAGTTTCATTGAGGAGCAAGAGTAGTTCGATTCGATTTAATTTAGCGTTTTTTGCTGGGTTGATTGCGCTGATTGATCTAATGCTGTCTTTGTCACTTAGGGCTTTGTCCATATTGGCAAAGAATGAAAGTAGGTTCGTTTTGTCGGATAGGAATGCCAGCTTTTTTTCTATTTCCATATCTGATAGAGTATCGATCAAAAGGTAGTTCTCAAAATTCAGTTTGATGCTGGAGGATCGGCCGATTGGTTCAAGATTGAGCAAACCTTTCTTTTTTAGGTTTTGTAGTTTCTCGTAAATGTTTGCGTAGTAAGCGGATCCATACTTGCTTTTCATTCGGTTGGTTAATTCGTTGATTGATAAAGAGTCACCTATGTTGGAGGAAATTGTGTCTAGGGTTCGAATTGTGGCTTTATCCATTATTTTTTCCCGCTAATCACTATAGTAGATTTACTATAATATTATAGTATTGTCACTATAATAAAGATGTTGTTTGCTATCGGAGAATCCGCGATTTAAATTTCAAGCTTTTCATAAAAGTAAAAGACTGTTAGTATTCTTGCACGTATACCATATGGACCAAGGATTGATAACCAATAAAATTCTCGGTACGGGAGCAAAACTGTGGTTTGGAATTAGAACTATATCGGGAGTATGCTTTCACGAATAGTTTTGTTTTAGGTTTATTTTTATGGGATTAGAGTTGTAGTTTGACTTGTTTCTTGTTTGGGTGGTGTTTTTCTTTTCCATATAAGGTAAGTTGCCTGTATGGTTTGGGCTGTTAGTATCGTTGCAGCTAGACCTATGGCTCCAAGAACTTGTCCGAGTAAGGCTACTCCGGCGACGAGGGTGATCATGTAGGTTATTCCTCCGGTGAAGACGATTCTGCTGCTTCCTCTT
>CAZOTG010000337.1:0-3074 GCA_964582585.1 uncultured Chromatiaceae bacterium
AGAAATATCTGTCTTTCCTCAAGGGCTACCTGGCGCCGCGCTACGCGGAGTTCATCGGCAAGGAGATCCAGACCGCGTATCTGGAATCCTATTCCGAGTTCGGACAGAACATCTTCGACCGCTACGTCACCTACGCCGATTACTGGATCCAGGACCAGGAGTTCCGTGATCCCGACACCGGCGAGTTCCTGGACCGGGCGGCGCTCAACGCCGAGCTGGAAAAGATCGAGAAGCCGGCCGGGATCAGCAATCCCAAGGACTTCCGCAACGAGATCGTCAATTTCGTGCTGCGCGCCCGCGCCCACAACGCCGGCAAGAATCCCTCCTGGACCAGCTACGAGAAACTGCGCGAGGTGATCGAGAAGAAGATGTTCTCCACCACGGAAGACCTGCTGCCGGTGATCTCCTTCAACGCCAAGGCCTCTTCGGAAGACAAGAAGAAGCACGAGGAATTCGTCAACCGCATGGTCACGAAAGGATATACGCCCAAACAGGTACGTCTGCTGTGCGAATGGCATTTGCGCACCCGCAAGGCCTCTTAAGGACCAAGACGAGGATGGGAAGTTGTGGCCCAATTCATCGATAGGCGGCCTAACGGCAAGAACAAGAGTGCGGTAAACCGTCATAAATTTATCAGGCGCTACAAGAACCAGATAAAGAAGGCGGTCTCCGACGCCATTGCCGAACGCAGCATCACCGATCTGGACCGCGGTGAGAAGGTCAATATCCCCGCCAAGGATATCTCTGAACCTACCTTGCACCACGGGGACGGCGGCATCAAGGAAGGCGCCCACCCCGGCAACACCGACTTCGTCACCGGCGACCGGGTACCCCGCCCCCTCGGCGGCGGGGGTGGCGGGGGCGGCAGCGACGCCTCCGACAGCGGCGAGGGCATGGATGACTTCGTCTTCCAGATCTCCCGGGAAGAATTTCTCAACCTGTTCTTTGAAGACCTGGAGCTGCCTGACCTGGTCAAGACCCAGCTCACCAAGCTGATGATGGAAAAGTCCGTGCGCGCCGGCTACACCACCACCGGCGTACCCACCAACATCAACGTGATCCGTTCCCTGAAGGGCGCCCTGAGCCGCCGCATCGCCTTGCGCTCCCCTTACCAGGGCCAGTTGCGCGAGGCCGAAGAAGAACTGGAGTCACAGCTGCTGGTGAAGGACAAGACCGATCCGGCGATCCTCGCCCTCGAGGAACGTATTCAGCGTCTGAAGGCCAAGATCCGCGCGGTGCCCTTCATCGACACCTTTGATCTGCGCTACAACAACCGTGTCAAGCAGCCCTATCCGTCCAGCCAGGCAGTAATGTTCTGCCTGATGGACGTCTCGGGCTCCATGGACCAGGCCAAGAAGGACATCGCCAAACGCTTTTTTACGCTGCTTTACTTTTTCCTGACCGGCACCTATGACAGCATCGAACTGGTGTTCATCCGCCATCACACCGTCGCCAAGGAAGTGGACGAACAGGAGTTCTTCTATTCCCGCGAGACCGGCGGCACCGTGGTGTCCAGCGCCCTGAAGTTGATGGACGAGATCATCACCGACCGGTACCCCACTTCGGAATGGAACATCTATGCGGCCCAGGCCTCCGACGGCGACAACTGGAGCGACGACTCCCCGCTGTGCCGGGACATCCTGATCAATTCCATCATGCATAAGGTGCAGTACTACGCCTATATCGAGATCACCGAGGACACCCCGCGCGGCCTGTGGCGGGAATTCATGAACGTGAAGAAGTCGTGCCCCCACTTCGCCATGCAGCGCATCGAAAAGGCGGGCGATATCTTTCCCGTCTTCCAGAAACTCTTCAAGAAGAAAATGGCATGAGCGATATGACGTTGCCATACACGTCCGAATGGACCTTCGATCTGCTGCGGCGCTATGACGAAGAGATCGCCAAGATTGCCGCGGAATACAACCTGGACACCTATCCCAACCAGATCGAGGTGATCAGCGCTGAACAGATGATGGATGCCTATTCCTCGGTGGGTATGCCGGTGGGCTATCATCACTGGTCGTTCGGCAAGCAGTTCCTGAGCGTGGAACAGCGCTACAAGCGCGGCCACATGGGCCTCGCCTACGAGATCGTCATCAACTCCAATCCCTGCATTGCCTATCTCATGGAAGAGAATTCCATGACCATGCAGGCCCTGGTCATCGCCCATGCCGGCTACGGCCACAATTCCTTTTTCAAGGGGAATTATCTCTTCAAGACCTGGACCAACCCCGATTCCATCATCGACTACCTGGTGTTCGCCAAAAAGTACGTCATGGAGTGTGAGCGCCGTTACGGCGAGGAGGAGGTGGAGCTGATCCTCGACTCCTGCCACGCCTTGATGAACTACGGCGTGGATCGCTATAAACGCCCGCCGCGCCTGTCCCTGCAGAAGGAGCGGCTGCGCCAGAAAGACCGGGAGGAATACCTGCAATCCCAGGTCAACGACCTATGGCGCACCATCCCAAAGGGAGACGTCTCCGAAGACGCCGCCAAGGAATACCATTTCCCCGCGGAACCCCAGGAAAACATCCTGTATTTCATCGAAAAGAACGCGCCGCTGCTGGAACCCTGGCAGCGCGAGCTGGTGCGCATCGTCAGAAAGATCGCCCAATATTTCTATCCCCAGCGTCAGACCCAGGTCATGAACGAGGGTTGGGCGACGTTCTGGCATTACACCATTCTCAACACGCTCTACGATAAGGGCCTGGTCAGCGACGGTTTCATGATGGAGTTCCTAAAGACCCATACCAACGTGGTCTATCAACCCGCCTACAACAGTCCCTATTACTCCGGCATCAATCCCTATGCCCTGGGCTTCGCCATGATGAGCGACATCCGCCGCATCTGCGAGCATCCCACTGAGGAAGACCGACGCTGGTTCCCGGAATTCGCAGGGACGGACTGGGTAAAGACTCTGGACTTCGCCATGCGCAACTTCAAGGACGAAAGCTTCATCGCTCAATACCTGTCACCAAAACTTATCCGGGATTTCAGGCTGTTCAGCGTGCTGGACGACGACGAGGACAACTACCTTGAGGTCTCGGCCATTCACGACGATGCGGGTTATCGCC
>CAZOTG010000338.1:0-3060 GCA_964582585.1 uncultured Chromatiaceae bacterium
GTGAAGAATAAACTGGCGCCCCCCTTCAAGCAGGCGGAGTTCGAGATCCTCTACGGTGAAGGCATCTCCCGGGAGAGCGAGATCATCAATCTGGGTGTTCAGAACGACCTGGTGGAAAAATCCGGCGCCTGGTATTCCTACGGCGGAGAACGCATCGGCCAGGGCAAGGACAACGCCCGGCTTTATCTCAAGGAGCACCCCGAGGTCGCCCAGGAGATCGAAGAGAAGATCCGGGCCAAGGTCATGCCGCAGCGCGGTGCGGGTGCGGAGCGCGAAGAGGCCGCCGAGGTCGAGCTTGACTGAAACCGCCTGTGACCCCCAAGCGGTACGCAAGAAGGCGCTGGCCATGTTGGCGCGCCGCGAACACAGCAGCGACGAGCTGCGCGGCAAGCTGACGGCCAAGGGTTTTCCCGCTGAGGTCATCGATGCCGTCCTCTCCGGCCTGGACCGGGAAGGCTGGTTGAGCGACGAGCGGTTCGTCGAGGCGTTTATCCGCGCCCGCGCGGAACGCGGCTATGGGCCGGTGCGCATCCGCGCCGAACTTCGGGAGCGCGGTGTCGACGATGGGGTGATCGCCGCCTATCTGGATATGCGCGACCCGGCGTGGCTGCCGCGACTGGAGCGGGTTTGGGCCAAACGATTCGACGCCAAGCGGCCGGCGGATATTTCGGAACGGGCGCGGCAGACGCGTTTTTTTCAGACGCGGGGTTTTACCAGCGAGCAGATCCGCAGCGTGGTGGAGCGCGAATAGGCCCTAGTCAACACATCGAAGAACAATCAGACCCATGATCAGCAGCGCAGAATTACGCACACGCTTCCTCGAATACTTCCGCAGTCAAGGTCACGAGATCGTGCCCAGCAGTTCACTGGTGCCTGCCAACGACCCCACCCTGCTGTTCACCAACGCCGGCATGGTGCAGTTCAAGGAGGTGTTCCTGGGTCTGGAGCAACGGCCCTACGCGCGCGCCGCCAGTTCCCAGCGCTGCGTGCGCGCCGGCGGCAAGCACAACGACCTGGAGAATGTCGGCTACACCGCGCGCCATCACACCTTTTTCGAGATGCTGGGTAATTTCAGCTTCGGCGACTACTTCAAGCGCGAGGCTATCGGTTTCGCCTGGGAGTTTCTCACCGACGTATTGAAACTGCCGCCGGAAAAATTATGGGTGACGGTGTTCGAGGAGGACGACGATGCCGCCGACATCTGGCTAAAGGAGATCAAGGTCGATCCCCAGCGTTTCGCCCGCATCGGCGCCGCGGATAATTTCTGGTCCATGGGCGACACCGGTCCCTGCGGTCCCTGTACAGAAATCTTCTACGACCATGGCCCGGAGGTGGCAGGCGGACCGCCCGGCACGCCCGAGGCAGACGGCGACCGCTACATCGAGATCTGGAATCTGGTGTTCATGCAGTACAACCGCGCCGCCGACGGCGCCCTCACGCCCCTGCCCAAACCTTCGGTAGACACCGGCATGGGTCTGGAACGTCTGGCCGCGGTGCTGCAAGGCGTGCACAGCAACTATGAGATCGATCTGTTCCGCAACCTTATTCAGGCCGCCGCTAAGCTTGCGGGCATCAAGGACACATCGAACAATTCCCTGAAGGTCATCGCCGATCACATCCGTTCCTGCGCCTTCCTCATCGCTGACGGCGTGACACCCTCCAACGAGGGGCGCGGCTATGTGTTGCGCCGCATCATCCGCCGCGCGGTGCGTCATGGCCATAGCCTGGGACTGAAGGAACCGTTCTTCTATAAATTGGTGGCGCCTCTGGTGAAAGAGATGGGCGCGGCCTATCCGGAACTGGTCAAGGCCCAATCCCAGGTCGAGCGCGCCTTGCAGCGCGAGGAAGAGCGTTTTCGCGAGACCCTGGACGAGGGCATCAAGATCCTGCAGCAGGAGATCGCGACCCTGCAGGGTAAGCGCATTCCCGGCGAGACGGCGTTTCGCCTCTACGATACCTTCGGGTTTCCCGTGGATCTCACCGCCGACTATGCCAAGTCCCATGGTTTGGAAGTGGACATGGCGGGGTTCGAACGGGCCATGGAGCAGCAGCGCGGCCGGGCCCGCGCCGCCAGCCAGTTCGGCGTCGCCTATGCCACGCCCACCGGCGTGGAGGGCTGCACCGAATTCACCGGCTATGAACATCTCCAGGAGCAGAGCAAGGTACTGGCCTTGTATCGAGGTGACGAGCAGGTGGATATGCTCGGTGCCGGTGAGGAAGGCACGGTGGTTTTGGAGCGCACGCCCTTTTACGCCGAGTCCGGTGGACAGGTGGGCGACCGCGGCGTGCTCGAATCGGCGCAGAGCAAATTCGAGGTGCGCGATACCCGGAAACTGGGCGGCGACGTATTCGGTCATATCGGTAAAGTCACCCAGGGAAGTTTGAAAGTGGGAGAGGACGTCACGGCCCGCGTCGATGAGTCCGCACGGCAGGCCACGGTTTTGAATCATTCCGCTACCCATTTAATGCACGCCGCGCTGCGCAAGGTGCTGGGCGAGCATGTGACGCAAAAGGGCTCGCTGGTGGAACCGGGAAGGCTGCGTTTCGACTTTTCCCATTTCGCGCCGCTGACCCGCGAAGAACTGTTGGAGATCGAGCGTCTGGTAAACGAGCAGATTCGCGCCAACGCCCCGGTGGAGACCCGCGTCATGTCCTTTGACGACGCGCGCAGCAGCGGCGCCATGGCCCTGTTCGGAGAAAAATACGGCGACAGCGTGCGGGTGCTGCGCATCGGCGATTTCTCCATGGAGTTGTGTGGAGGCACCCACGCCACCCGGGCGGGAGACATCGGCTTGTTCAAGATTATTTCCGAAGGGGGTGTCGCCTCCGGGGTACGGCGCATCGAGGCGCTGACCGGAGAGGCCGCGGTGGCGGCCATGGAGGCCGCCGATGAAACCCTGGTCCGCGTCGCCGGTCTGGTCAAGGCCGGACGTGACGACCTGGAAGACAAGGTGCAGCAGCTTCTTGAGCGCAGTCGCAAACTGGAAAAGGAGTTGGAACAGCTCAAGGGCAAGCTGGCCAGCGCCGCAGGCAGCGATCTTTCCGCTCAGGCGGTGGAAG
>CAZOTG010000339.1:0-3045 GCA_964582585.1 uncultured Chromatiaceae bacterium
CGGCCCGTCGGCCATGGGGTCGGAAAACGGCACCCCCAACTCGATGATGTCGGCCCCCGCCTCCACCAAGGCGTGCATCAGCGGCACGCTCACCGCGGGATCAGGATCGCCGGCGGTAATATAGGGGATCAGCGCCTTGCGGCCCTCGGCGCGCAGGCGCTGGAAACAGCCGGCGATGCGGCTCATAGGGTGATGCCCTCCCGTGCCGCCACGGTGTGGATGTCCTTATCGCCGCGCCCGGAGAGATTGACCAGGATGATCTGATCCTTGGACATCTGCGGCGCGAGCTGGGCGGCATAGGCCAGGGCATGGCTGGATTCCAGGGCCGGGATGATGCCCTCGATGCGGGTCAGGGCATGAAAGGCGGCCAGGGCCTCGTCGTCGGTGACGGCGACGTATTGCGCCCGGCCGTTGTCTTTCAGCCAGGCGTGTTCGGGACCGACGCCGGGATAGTCGAGGCCGGCGGAGATGGAGTGGGTCTCGATGATCTGGCCGTCGGCGTCTTCCATAAGATAGGTACGGTTACCGTGCAGCACCCCGGGACGCCCGGCGCACAGCGGCGCGGCATGACGGCCGCTGGCGATCCCATCGCCGCCGCCTTCCACCCCCACCATGGCCACGCCCTCATCGTCGAGGAAGGGATGAAACAGGCCGATGGCGTTGGAGCCGCCGCCCACGCAGGCCACCAGGGTATCCGGCAGGCGGCCCTCCGCTTCCAGTATCTGGGCGCGGGCCTCGCGGCCGATCACCGTCTGAAAATCCCGCACCATGGCCGGATAGGGATGGGGCCCCGCCACGGTGCCGATGATGTAGAAGGTATTGTCGACGTTGGTCACCCAATCGCGCATCGCCTCGTTCAGGGCATCCTTCAGCGTCTTGGAACCGGAACTCACCGGCACCACTCGCGCGCCCAGCAGCTTCATGCGAAACACGTTGGCGGACTGGCGCTGCACATCCTCGGCGCCCATGTACACCACGCACTCCAGACCGAGCCGAGCCGCCACCGTAGCGCTGGCCACGCCATGCTGGCCGGCGCCGGTCTCGGCAATGATGCGGGTCTTACCCATGCGCTTGGCCAGCAGGGCTTGGCCGATGGTGTTATTGATCTTGTGGGCGCCGGTGTGATTCAAATCTTCACGCTTGAGATAGATCCTGGCGCCGCCCAGTTCGCGGCTCCAGCGCTCGGCCAGATACAGCGGCGAAGGACGACCCACGTATTCGCGCAAATCGCGGTCGAACTCGTCGAGGAAAGCGGGATCGTTGCGGTATTTCTCGTAGGCGAGCCGCAACTCCTCCAGCGGTTCCATCAAGGTCTCCGCCACGAAACACCCGCCGTAGGGACCGAAATGCCCCTTGGCATCGGGCAGGGCGTCAATCAACTTGGACACTGTTCACACCTCTGATAAAAGCTTCAATCTTGGCGGCGTCTTTCACTCCGGGCGCCGCCTCTACGCCGCCGCTCACGTCCACCGCCCAGGGGCGCACCTGCGCCACCGCGGCGGCCACGTTGTCCGGCGTCAAACCGCCGGCCAGGATCAGGGGAAAGGACAAGCCGCCCGGCAGCCGCGACCAGTCGAAGGACTGCCCGGTACCGCCCGGCACCCCTTCCACATAGCTATCCACCAAGATCCCCACCGCATCGTTGTAAGACCGGGCTAGGTCCGTCAAGTCCATACCCTCGCGCATGCGTAAGGCCTTGACGTAGGGCCGCCCATGGCCGCGACAGGCCTCGGGGCTCTCATTGCCGTGGAATTGCAGCAGGTCCAGGGGCAGCTCCGTCAATACCGCGCGGATCTCCTGGGGCGCGGCGTCCACGAACAAACCCACGGTGGTGATATACGGCGGCAGCGCCTGCACCACGGCCCGGGCCTGTTCCACGCTCACCGCCCGCGGGCTTTGGGCATAGAACACCAGACCGATGGCGTCGGCGCCCGCCCGCGCCGCGGCCAGGGCGTCTTCCACCCGGGTGATACCGCAGATTTTTACACGGGTACGCACAGACTTACCGGCCGTCAAACGAAAGATCCACAGGTTACCAGACCACCCCGGACGGGGAAAGCGGCGGCAAATCGAAGCGTTCGGGGTAAATCACGCCGGTGAGATACAGGCCGTGGGGCGAGGCGGTGATGCCCCCCAGGGTACGGTCGCGGGTCTCCAGCACCTCACGCGCCCAGGGCGGCGGCTGTTTGCCGGCGCCGATATCCATCAATACCCCGGCGATATTGCGCACCATGTGATGAAGGAAGGCGTTGGCCTCCAGATCCAGGATGATCAGGTCCCGGTCCCGCGTCACCGTCAATTCGTGGAGGGTGCGCACCGGACTCTTGGCCTGACAGGCCACCGCCCGATAGGCGGAGAAATCATGCTCACCCACCAGAAACCGCGCCGCCTCCGCCATCAGCGTCTCGTTCAAAGGGCGATATTCCCACGCCACCCGCCCGGCGAGAAAAGCGGGTCGCACGGCGCGATTGAGAATCACGTAACGGTAACGGCGCCGCACCGCGGAAAAGCGCGCGTGAAAATCCTCGGGCACCTCCCGCGCCCACTGCACGCTGACGCTGTCGGGCAGATTGGCGTTGGCGCCGCACACCCATGAATGCATGCTGCGTTGAGCGGGAGTGTCGAAGTGAACCACCTGCGACGTGGCGTGCACCCCGGCGTCGGTACGCCCGGCACAGATCACCCGCAGCGGATGATCCGCCACTTGCGACAGGGCCTGTTCGACGCCGCCCTGCACGGTGCGAACCCCGGCCTCCTGCAACTGCCAGCCGGCGAAATCACTGCCGTCGTATTCAATACCCAACGCAATCCGCATCACCCTGAATCGGCCCCAAGGAAAAGGCGCTATTCTACTTCAGAACGCGCCGCCACGCGGGGACGATCGCTTGAAGTTGCGGGGGAAATGCGGAAAAAAAGATATGCCCTGCCGATACAGGGCTTGAGACTTTCAGCCTCCCCGGAGCGGGCGGGCCGAGTGGCCCGCCCGGCCAGTCGGAGGTTACACCGAGGGCTTATGGCGCCTTCGTGTGGCCGGGTGAACCGCCG
>CAZOTG010000340.1:0-3041 GCA_964582585.1 uncultured Chromatiaceae bacterium
CCATGAAGCAAGAAGAGATAAAATCCAATCGAAGCGATGACGCACGCTCCAGAAATCCAAACTGCCTTTGTGTGCTGGCCTGTTGGCTTGGAAGCTGCGACGGCTCCGTGTGACTTGGACGGCTTGGGGGCGCAGGACTCCAACGGACTCTCATCAATGGCGCAAACGGAATACTCATCTGAATACTCCTTACCACAGTATGGGCATCGCTTCATAGATGGCCTAACGTTTAGCAGTGTATCCGCCATGCCCGAATGCGCAACCGTTCGAACTCGAAGGAGATGTCCTCGGGCATGGCGGATACACTGCCGTTGAACTGAAGCGCTGAGCCACTGATGTCAAACTATAGGGGAAAGTATCCGGCAATCAAGTGTGAGGATCCAGACCAAGGCCTCCACCTCGGGGCGGTGAGGCGGCGTAGCAATCTCAGAGCCGACCTCGGAGGTTGTGGGGCGTGAATGGGCGGTTTGCCCCTGGCGTTGGGAACTCAGCGGGACCAGCTGAGGACAAAATATCTGCGTCCGCCTCGATGAGGTTTGAAGCGTTGGGGGCGGGACATTTATGGATCCGAGAACGATCATGATGAATCCAAGGGGCGGGGCGCTTGGGCGACCCAAGGTTCGACGATCTCGGTGAGCCGGAGCCGGTGGCTACCGCAATGGGGGCAGACCTTGGCCAGTTCCGGGCTTGGCAGAGTGGGCGCCGGGGCGGCAGGGGGCGAAAGGTGGCTCAACTGCACGCGAGCTTGGGCCACCTGCAACTTGCGCTGCCGGTTGCTTAAGAAGCCGAAATGCCGGATTTTGACGAAGCGCTCCGGCAAGAGGTGTAGGCAGAATCGGCGCAAAAACTCCTGGAGTTCTAGCCGCATACATTTGCGCCTGGCGCCATCAGCGTAATCTTTCCAAGCAAAGGTCACGGTTTGATCCTGCTCATCCAACGCGAGGAGTCGGCGCGGGCTGATGGCTACTCGGTGCGTATAGCGCGAAAGATAGCCCAGAACCTGTTGGGGGCCGGCAAAGGGGCGCTTGGCATAGACGACCCACTTGTGGCGAACGGTCTGACGCAGCAAGCGTTTGAAGACTTTGGGCTGGGCCAACCGCTGGAGCTTTCCGTGGAACTGGAGATGTCCCTCTGCATAGAGTTGCTCCAGTCCGGCGCAAAACTTGCCGCGAAACACCAGGGAGAGTGCGCGCACGGCGAACAGGAAGTGCGGCGGAGCACTCACCCACTTTGAGTGGTCTTCTGAAAGCCCGCCGCCCGTGACGATGCAGTGCAAGTGATAATGGTCCAACAGCGTCTGGCTCCAGGTGTGCAGCACGGTGGTGATGCCCAACTGTGCGTGGAAGCGGTTCCGGCCAAACTCCAGCAAGGTCTGGCTGGCGGCATTGAACAACAGGTTGTAGAGGGCGCGCTGGTTCTGCTGGATGAGCTGGTTGAGCACGTGCGGCAATGTGAATACCAGGTGGAAATACGACACCGGCAAAAGCGCCTCCTCCTGTTTGGCCAACCAGTCTTTGGCGGCCTGACCCTGACAAAGCGGGCAATGCCGGTTGCGGCAGGAATGCGGCACAAAATGCGTGCGCCCACACTCCAGACACTGGTAACGATGGCCGCCCAGTGCCGGGGTGCGACAAGCCAGCAGTGCATTGATAATGCGCCAATGATGCTTGGGCAGGGATGGACGCAAGCCGGTGAGGCCAGCTCGCAACACCGCCGCCAGGCTCAGTCCTGCCACTGGAGTCGGCGGCTGGCCGCAGGCCATAAACGCTGCGGCGGTTCAGGTCTTTGGCTGCCCGGGTAAGGGGCTCAAATCCAAAAGTTGCAGCGGGCCCTTGATCTGAGCCAGACGTTCCTGACGCACATGCAGGTAATTGGAAGTGGTCGCCAAGTGAGAGTGACCCAACAACCGCTGCACTACCGTGATCTCGACGCCCGCTTCCAGCAAATGGGTGGCGAAGGAGTGGCGCAGGCTGTGAATGCCGCCACGCTTGGGTAATCCCGCACGCGCAACCGCACGGTAGAAAATCCTCTGTCCCGTGTGATAGTCCATCGGGGCGTTCGGATCCTTGACCGAGGGGAAAAGCCAAATTGCCGGACGGAAGCACTGCCAGTAGCGTTCCAACTCCGTCAGCAGCACGGGCGAGAGCAACGTGTAACGGTCCTTGCGCCCTTTGCCTTGCTCGACCCGGATTTGCATGCGTCGGCGATGGAGGTGCTCGATCTTGAGGTGGCAGGCTTCCTCCAATCTCAGCCCGGCGCCATAAACGGTCATGAGAAAAGCCCGGCTCTTCGGATGGGGACACCCCACCGTCAGCAGTTGCTCCAGTTCCTCCGTGCTGAAAACCTGCGGACGCCGAACTGCTTTGCGGCTGTGCGGCAGCACTTGGCAAAGGAAGTCCACCGAGCGTCGCAACACCAACTTGTAGAAGCAACGCAGGGCGCAGACGTTCTGGTTGAGCGTGCTGGCCGCCAGCTTCCTTTCTGCCAGGTGGAATAAATAGTTCTTCAGCTCCTCATCGCTCAGCAGCTCCGGCGTCTGGTGGTAATACCTCGCCAGATAATACACCGCCTTGACGTAGGCCTCCTGAGTTCTGGGTGACATCCCTCGTAGAACGAGTTCCCGAATGAAGTTTTGACGTAATGTGGTCATACCCACACTGCGCCAACTCAGGAAATAAAAAACCAGAATGAACCCTCGACCCACCCCTCTCCGCGAAGCGGTTTAGTTCAACATCACATAGCCAAACGTGGATTTGTGTTGTCACCGCGCCGCTGGGTGGTGGAGCGCACGTTCGCGTGGGCCGCACGTTTCCGCAGACTGGCGCGCGATTACGAACGACTCGCGGCCACCCTGGCTGGCTATCATTGGCTCGCCGTCGCCATGCTCATGCTGAAATTGGTATTCGCCAAAAGTGCATGACAGGCTCTAGAAGTAGCAGCCAAAAAAACCTGAAAATCGATGAACACGACTAACAACTCCCATCCCTCAATGACACCGCAACCCCAACTCACCCTTCACCGAGCGCGCCCGCCCCGACTCG
>CAZOTG010000341.1:0-3019 GCA_964582585.1 uncultured Chromatiaceae bacterium
ATCGATATTGCGTGTGACGCGCCATTCTTGAATCAATATTACTTGGCCGCCCCCTCAAAATCCTTTTTCGACAGTATCGGCCCAAAGCTGACGCGCCTGTGGTTCGATCAAATGTCAACTGGTAAGGGACGAGGTGCCGAGAGCCTGAGTGGCTCAGGCCGGACAGGCATCCTAATGATTCAGTCGCACGAACTATCGACTTGGAAGCGCGACGCTGCATTTGCCGCGCTCGCCATCGGCGCCGTTGTCACGGCCTTGATTTTCGGTCAAATCGCAACCTATCCGAATCTTTCACCTTGGTTTGCCGGCCTTATTAAGCCGCCGTTTAACCCGCCCAATTGGGTGTTCGGTCCGGTTTGGACTACGCTCTATGCCCTAATGGCCTTCGCCTTATGGCGCGTCCTGTGGCTGCGACCCGGGGCGGTAGGACGCGTCTTGGCGCTTTGGCTGTTTTTCCTGCAGCTCACGCTCAACGCCGCTTGGTCGTGGATGTTTTTTTGGATACACAGTCCACTCCTGGGCCTGATCAATATCGTGCCGCAGCTGCTGCTCGTTCTTGCTACGCTCGCGGCTTTCGCCCGGCTCGACCGGTGGGCGGCGTGGTGCCTGGTGCCGCTAGCGGGCTGGGTGGCCTATGCGGGCGCGCTGAATCTCTCGCTCTGGTGGATCAACGGCTGATTGGTGATGGCGACACTGCTCTGCTTTGGGCTCGGCTACTCGGCGCAGCACTATTTGGCGTCCTATGGCGGGCGCTTCGAGCGTGTCTGGGCGACCATGCGCGATGCCGAGCGTACGGCGGACTTTAACTTGCGGGCGCGGCCCGGCCTCTCGGTGCTCTCCTTCGACGGCACGTCAGTCTCGAGCAATCTGCGCTCGGCCATTAAAGAGGTCGAGGCTGTGCTGGTGTCGGTGCCGCCGGATGCCTCGGGCGAACCGGTGCTGGCGATGTGCGGCGAAGCGCTCACGCGCGCCGCACGGCTGCACTCCATTGTCTACTTGTCCACCGTTGGCGTGTACGGAAATTATGATGGGGCTTGGGTCGACGAAGAAAGCGAGTGCCATCCGACTGAGAAGCGCAACGTTCAGCGCTTGGCGGCCGAACGGGCCTGGCAGGACCTCGGCGTTCGCACCGGGGTGCCGGTAGCCATTTTGCGCCTTGCCGGCATCTACGGGCCAGGCCGCAACGCCTTAGAAAACGTGCGGCGGAGTTCGGCAAAGCGCATCGATAAACCTGGTCAGGTGTTCAATCGCATTCACGTGACGGACATCGCGCAGGCCATCGATGCCGCCTTCGAACGCCGTTCAAACGGAATATTCAATGTCGCCGACGACGAACCGACGCCGCCGGGCGATCCCATTATCTTTGTAGCGCGGCTGCTCGGAGTAGACCCACCACAAGAGATTCCCTTCGCTCAGGCGAAAGCCACGATGACCGAGTTTGCGGCAAGCTTTTACGCCGACGCGAGGCGTGTTCGAAATGCGAAGCTTAAGTGCGTTCTGGGGGTCACGCTGCGGTACCCGACCTACCGCGAAGGACTTTCGGCACTATACAAAGATGGTGAGCAGACCAAGCACAACACGCCGCTCTCTTGATGTGTGCTTCTTTCAGACCTGCCCTTTCCAAAAATTCCATCCGGCACCTTTCGCGACAGTTCCTTAGAACGCGGTGGCTAGCGAACTCGCGTCATGACGTTTCTCGGCTTCGCGGAACTGATGTCCGTTAGTGGCCCAAAACGGACATCTGTTTTTGCAACACGCACGTCCGCTTTCAGGGGTAAAGCGGACATGGCTTTTTGCGGCGCAAAGGTCTGTTTTTGACCCAATGAGCGACATCGGCCGCCATTTCATGTTGCAGTGACGAAGCCGGTTTCAGGGCTTATCAAAGTGTTTGTTTGAGCCGCTGAGATGCGGTCTTCTCGACTTGGGGGCAGACAAATTCCCCGCTATTTGGAGGTTGGCATGTCCCGAAGAACGCCTGAGGAAGTTCTCAAATCGATAGTTGACGGAATAAACACGGGCAATCTCGACGCTCTCATGCCCCTTTATGAGCCTGGGGCTGCATTTGCGGCTCAGCCTGGGAGCCTCACCCGCGGCTTAGCGGGTGTCCGTGAAGGGCTAGCCGGGTTCATTGGGATGAAGGGCAAACTCGATCTCAAAGTGACAAGGGTCCTTGAGGCAAGTGATCTGGCCCTCGTAATTGGTGTTTGGTCATTCGTTGGAACTGGGCCGGACGGCAAGCCGGTGAATTTGGCGGCAAAGTCTGCAGATGTTCTGCGACGTCAGGCAGACGGCTCCTGGTGCTTCGTTATCGATAACCCTTGGGGAACGGACTGAGTGCTTAGGCGGGCACAAAACTCGTCGCGCGAAACGCTCGTACCCGCACCGAGCAGTATCATCTAAATCATCTGTGTCACCAGAATCGTCACATGAACTGTCGTCCGCTAACGACATAGAAATTTGAGGAGATATGGTCATGAATCATACATCGGCAACCGTACTTGTCGGGCTGGCGGCCTGGACGCTGTTTCTCGTCATTCTGATGGAAATGCTGAGGTTCCGCTTGATCCTGACGGGCGCCATCGTTGCAAACGGATTCAAGCCCGACAACTCGAACCTGTCGCCGTTCATGCAACGGATTGCCCGCGCGCATGCTAACTGCGTCGAAAGCGTGCCGATTTTCGGCATCCTTTTGGTCGTGGCGCTGCTCACCAATCGAACCGATGTCACCGATCCCTTGGCGCCATGGCTGCTCGGGGCTCGTGTGGGCCAGTCCTGCTTCCATCTCGTCTCAGGAAACGTACTCGTCTCATGGCTTCGTTTTATCGCCTACGCGGTTCAAATAGCGATAGCCGTTTACTGGTTATGGGCATTGCTTGTGAGCTAGCGCGAGGCAGTCTTTCTGTTTGTGCTGATCATGTTGTGATGCGTTTGTCGCCTTTTGGCACTTCGCGTCGTTCGCGGCGCTGCACCATATTGGTCGCTTTCGGCGCAAAGCGGACATTGTCAGGCACTAGCGCGG
>CAZOTG010000342.1:0-3005 GCA_964582585.1 uncultured Chromatiaceae bacterium
GTGGTGGAGCTGGACATGAGTGTGGACGAGGGCCTCAAGATGATCATCTCCATGGGGGTGGTGGTGCCCCGCTGGAGCGGCGCTACCCCGCCGTCCGCCGGCGACATTGCGGAAAGCGCGCCTAAAAAGTAACATTGACGCCTTTTCCCGCGTCGGATTAAGCCTTTAAGGAACGAAAATACATGCGTAGCCACTATTGCGGCCATGTCAACGAGTCCCTGCTGGGACAGCAAGTGGAGGTATGCGGTTGGGTGCACCGCCGCCGCGACCACGGCGGAGTGATCTTCGTGGATTTGCGCGACCGTGAAGGCATCGTGCAAGTGGTTTTCGATCCCGCCGCGCCCGAAACCTTCATGCTCGCGGAGCGGGTGCGGGGTGAATTCGTGCTGCGGGTCAAGGGCGGCGTCCGCCCCCGTCCCGCCGGCACCGAAAATCCCAATCTACCCACCGGTCAGGTGGAGATCATCTGCGAGGAATTGGAGTTGCTCAATCGTGCCGAGGCCTTGCCCTTCCAGATCGAGGATGAAGCGGAACTCGGCGAGGAGATCCGCCTGCGTTACCGTTACCTGGATCTGCGCCGGCCGCAGATGCAGCACCGTCTCATGATGCGCTCCAAGGTGACGCGGGTGCTGCGCCGTTTTCTCGATGATCGCGGCTTCCTCGACATAGAGACCCCCATCCTCACCAAATCGACGCCGGAAGGCGCGAGGGACTATCTGGTGCCGAGCCGCACCCATCCCGGCGAGTTCTTCGCCCTGCCGCAGTCTCCGCAGTTGTTCAAGCAGATCCTGATGATGTCGGGAATGGATCGCTATTATCAGATCGTGCGCTGTTTCCGCGACGAGGACCTGCGGGCCGATCGCCAGCCCGAGTTCACCCAGGTGGATATCGAGATGTCCTTCATCAACGAAGAGCAGATCATGAGCCTGATGGAGGACATGATCCGCGAATTGTTCGCCCAGGTGCTGGAAGAACCCTTGCACGCCCCTTTCCCGCGCATGACCCATGTCGAGGCCGTGCAGCGTTTCGGCATCGACCGTCCCGATCTGCGCATCCCGCTGGAACTGGTGGAGCTGAAGGATGTCATGACCAGTGTGGACTTCAAGGTGTTTTCCGCCCCCGCGGCGGACCCCCACGGCCGGGTGGTGGCCCTGCGCGTGCCCGCCGGCGGCGAGCTGAGCCGCAAGGAGATCGACGACTACACCGCCTACGTCGCGCGCTACGGCGCCAAGGGTCTGGCCTATATCAAGGTCAACGACGTCGCCGCGGGGCGCGAAGGCTTGCAGTCGCCCATCGTCAAGTTTTTGCCCGATGAGGTGATCGCCGCCATCGTGAAGCGCACCGGCGCCCGGAACGGCGACCTGATCTTCTTCGGCGCCGACAAGGCCAAGGTGGTCAACGAGGCCCTGGGGGCGCTGCGGGTCAAGCTGGGCCATGATCGCGGCCTGGTGGAGCGCGGCTGGCGTCCGGTATGGGTGGTGGACTTCCCCATGTTCGAATGGGACGGCAAGGAGAATCGCTGGGTGGCCCTGCATCATCCCTTCACCGCGCCGCAAGTGAGCGACCCGGAAACCATGGCGGAGGATCCCGGCAACTGCCTGTCCCGCGCCTATGATATGGTGCTGAACGGCACCGAGATCGGCGGCGGGTCGATCCGTATTCATCGTCCGGAGATGCAGCAGGCGGTGTTCAAACTGTTGGGGATAGAGGAACAAGAGGCCAAGGAGAAATTCGGTTTTCTGTTGGAGGCCTTGTCGTTCGGTTGTCCGCCCCACGGCGGGCTGGCCTTCGGCCTGGATCGGCTGGTGATGCTCATGAGCGGGGCTTCGTCCATCCGCGACGTGATGGCCTTCCCCAAGACCCAGTCGGCCACCTGCCTGCTCACCGACGCGCCGTCGCCGGTGGGGGAGATGCACTTGCGTGAGTTGGGTATCCGCTTGCGCAAGCAGGCGGAAAAGACCTGAACCCAAGGTGCGCCCGTGCGCACCGTGAGATAGGATGGGACATGGCAGCAAACGCACTGGCAATCCAGCAATTCGCCCGGCTCGATGAGGCTGAGATGGAGGCGCGTATCGCCGCCGCCAAGAAGCGTCTCGGCGAACGTCTGGTGATCCTTGGCCATCACTATCAGCGCGAAGAGGTGTTTCGTCATGCCGATTTTTCCGGCGACTCCCTCAAGCTGTCGCGCCTGGCGGCGCAGTCGCAGGCCGAGTACATCGTGTTCTGCGGCGTGCACTTCATGGCCGAGGTGGCGGACATCCTGTCGCGTCCCGAACAGGTCGCCATTCTGCCCGATCTCTCCGCCGGCTGCTCCATGGCCGACATGGCCAACCTCGCCAAGGTGGAACGGGCCTGGCGGGAATTAAATGAGGTCATGGGCGACGCGGATCAAAGCGTGACGCCGGTGACTTATATCAATTCCGCCGCCGACCTGAAGGCCTTCTGCGGTCGTCACGGCGGTATCGTCTGCACCTCGTCCAATGCGCGCCAGGTGCTGGATTGGTCCTTTTCCCAGCGGGACAAGGTATTGTTCTTCCCCGACCAGCATCTCGGGCGCAACACCGGTTACCGCATGGGGGTTCCCCTGGAAGAGATGGTGACCTGGGATTTCATGCAGCCGATGGGCGGTTTGACGGCGGAGCAGATTCGCAATGCCAGGATTATTCTATGGAAGGGCTTTTGTTCCGTGCACCAGATGTTCCAGCCCCAACATGTCGACGCCTTCCGCGCCAAATACCCCGAGGGCAAGGTCATCGCCCATCCCGAGTGCATGTTCGAGGTATGTGAGAAATCGGACTATGTGGGCTCAACCGAATTCATCATCAAGACCGTCGACGACTCCGCTCCCGGCGCGCGCTGGTTGGTGGGCACCGAACTCAATCTGGTCAACCGCCTCCATGAGCAGAACAAACATGACGGCAAGCATGTGCACTTCATGTCGCCCACCATCTGTATGTGTTCCACCATGTTTCGAATTGACCCCCAACACCTGTTGTGGACATTGG